>NZ_JAFUHT010000005.1 GCF_017468685.1 Methanobrevibacter sp. | reverse complement strand
TGGGTTAAATAACTATTTATCTTCTCACATATTTATAATTAACTACTTTTTAAAAAATTAAATTAAAAATCAGGAAATTTAAAAACAATAATAAAGAAAAAAATAAAAAAATTAGAAAAAATTATTTATTGGACGGTCTCATTTTTCATATTTTTTTATTTTTTAATTGCCTTTTTGGTAATGTCAATCTCATTTTTTAATTTTTTTGCATAAATTTATTTATCTAGTAATCAAAGATAAATATAGAAAAGTAATAGCAAATATTAAAGTAATAACAAATATTGATTAGTTAAATATCTTTTGGGTATGATAAAATGATTCTTAAGGTAAAAAATATTTCAGAAATTGGTGGAGTTGTTAAAGCGCCACCTTCAAAAAGTTACTCTCACAGAGCAGTGATATTAGCCAGTTTAGCAAAAGGAACATCAAAACTATATGATATGTTATACTCAGAGGACACTTTGGCTTCAATAAGAGTCTGCAAAGCACTTGGTGCTCAAATAACTCAAAAGGATGATTATCTGGAAGTCATAGGTACTGGGGGTAAGCTTCATAATTCAAGCAGTGATGCGATTGATTTGGCTAATTCAGGAACTACCTTAAGATTAATGACAAGCGTATCTGCCTTAAGTGACAATGAAGTCGTTTTAACCGGTGATGAATCTCTCCAGACTAGGCCGATGGGTCTTTTGATGGATGCATTATGGCCATTAGGTGTTGAAACAGAATCTTTAAATGATAATGAAAAAGCGCCAATTTTAATTAAGCCAGGTTATGTTGGCGGTGAAACCAATATCATGGGAAATGTCAGTTCACAATTTATATCATCAATTATAATTTCTTCACCATTGTCTGAAAAGGGCGTTACACTGTATGTGCTGCCGGAATTCAAGTCAAAGCCTTATGTTAATATGACTTTGGATATAATGAAAAAATTCGGTGTTAAAACAATTAAAGGATATTATTTAAAGCATGAAATCTGTGACAAACTTGAACAAAGCTGCAGAATTGATGAATTCATTGTCAGAAAACAGGATTATGTTGCCTGTGAGTATACTGTCGAGGGGGATTACTCTTCGGCATCATATCTTTTGGCTCTAGTTGCTATCAATGGGGGTAAGGCCAAAATTCAGAATCTGTTCTTTGATTCAAAGCAGGGGGATAAGTATATTTTGGATATCCTCCAGAAAATGGGCGCTACAATAATTCGTGGAGAAGATTATGTTGAAATAGTTTCAGATGGCAATCTTAAAGCTATTGATGTTAATTTGGCTAATGCGCCGGATTTATTGATTACTGTTGCAGTATTGGCGGCTATGGCTGAAGGAACAACTAATATAACTGGTGTTGCTCATGCACGTGTAAAGGAAACTGACAGGATTGATACTACTTGCAGGGAATTGGAGAAATTAGGCTGTAAACTAACTGAAAGAGAGGATGGAATGAGCATCACTGGTGGTGTAACATCTGGTGTTGTTGACTCTCACGGTGACCATCGTCTTGCAATGGCATTTAGCTTGATTGGCCTTAAGCATGATATTAAAATTACAAATGGGGAAGTTTTTGATGTGTCTTTCCCTAATTTCATTGAAAGCATGAAGGAATTAGGTTTCGAGTTGGAGTTAAAAAATGAATAAAGAGGAACGTGTAATTAGATTAATTGAAGAGTTGGAAGGTGTTTTTACAATAAGGACATTTCTTGACCATGATCCTTATAAAGTTTTAATCAGAACAATTCTGTCTCAGAGAACAAGAGATGAGAATACTGATCAGGCAACCAATAATCTTTTTGAAAAGTATCCTGATATTCATGCTGTTGTTGATGCTCCGATTGATGATGTTAAGGAATTGATAAGGCCTGCCGGTTTTTATAATGTCAAGGCAGCTCGTATTCAGGAGGTTTCACAGATTTTAATTGACCAGTATGGTGGTGAGGTTCCAGACACTGTTGAAGAGATGATTAAACTTCCGGGTGTTGGCCGTAAAACTGCTAATTGTGTTATGGTTTTTGCTTTTGAGCTTCCGGCAATTCCTGTTGATACTCATGTTCACAGAATTTCCAATCGTTTGGGTCTGGTTGATACCAAAAATCCGGAAGATACTGAATTGGAATTGTGTAAAATCGCTCCTGAGGATTTGTGGATTAAGTTAAATGATTTGATGGTTCAGTTTGGTCAAAATATCTGTAAACCGATTGGCCCTCAGTGTGAGATTTGTCCATGTACTGAAATTTGTGATTATTTTGCTGAAAATATATGATTTTTTTTAGTTTTACCAAAACATTTATAAAGTAAAACAATGTTATATAACAATAGTTATTATAACGAATGTTATATTAGCTGTTAAATAACCCTTTTAATATGCCTTTTATAAATAATAATATAGGAGAAAAAATCATGGCAAATATTCCAAAATTAAAAAGAGGAGTGCTTGACAGTATTACAGATGCTATCGGAAACACCCCTATTGTAAAATTAAATAATTTAACAAAAGAATTAGAAGCAGAAGTAGATGTAAAACTTGAATCATTCAACCCGACTGGAAGTGTAAAAGACAGAGTTGCTGTTGCAATGATCGAAGATGCAGAAGAAAAAGGTTTATTAAATCAAGATTCAATAATTATCGAACCAACAAGTGGTAACACTGGTATTGGACTTGCATTTGCAGCCGCTGCAAAAGGCTACAGATTAATTTTAACTATGCCTGAAACTATGTCCATTGAAAGAAGAAAATTCTTAAGTGTCCTTGGAGCAGAATTAGTTTTAACTCCTGGTGCAGATGGAATGGGTGGAGCAATTGCAAAAGCTAATGAACTTGCTGAAGAAAATGACAATTCAATTATTTTAGGTCAATTTGACAACCCTGCTAATGTAAAAATCCATTCTGAAACCACAGCTCAGGAAATATTAAGGGACACTGAAGGAAAAGTTGACATTGTAATCGGTGGTGTAGGTACTGGAGGAACAATCACAGGAATTGGTAAAGTCTTAAAAGAAGAAGTTCCTGATGTAAAAATTGTTGCAGTGGAACCAAAAGACTCACAAACCTTAGGAAAAGGTGAAAAAGGACCTCACAAAATCCAAGGTATCGGTGCAGGATTTGTACCGTCAATTTATGATGATAGCGTTATTGATGAAATTATTCCTGTTGCAAATGAAGATGCAGGAAACACTTTACTTGCACTTGCTCGTGAGGAAGGTATATTTTCAGGTATATCCTCTGGAGCAGCAACTTGGGCTGCATTGGATTTAGCTAAGAAAGAAGAAAATAAAGGTAAAAGAATAATAGCTATCTTACCGGACAATGGTGAAAGATATCTCTCAGTAGATTGGTTATTTGAATAAGTAAAAACTATATATACCATATGTTATAAAATTTAATCTATAACATACTCGAGGTTTATCATGTTCGATGGGTTGAGAAGTGAAATTAAAGCAATAAAAGAAAAAGATCCTGCAGCACGTTCAACATTGGAAATATTTCTGTGCTATCCTGGATTTTATGCTTTATTATTTCATAGACTTAGCCATTGGCTATGGAAACATTCATTTAAGCTTCTTGCACGTATAATATCTAACATTGCAAGATTCTTGACTGGAATTGAAATTCACCCGGGTGCAACATTTGGTAAACGCGTATTTATAGATCATGGTATGGGAGTTGTTGTTGGAGAAACAGCAATCGTGGGGGATGATGTTTTAATCTATCAGGGCGTAATTCTTGGTGGTACAAGTACAGAAAAAACAAAAAGACACCCTACAATTGAAAATGGAGTAATTATAGGTGCCGGTGCTAAGGTAATGGGTAACATCACAATTGGTGAATACTCAAAGATTGGTACAGGTGCAGTAGTCCTTAAGGATGTTCCTCCACAATCAACTTGTGTCGGCGTTCCGGGACGTATCGTAAGACGTAGAGGGGTACGCCCTGAAAAGGTTGACCTTGATCACAACAAGCTTCCAGACCCTGTTGCTGATGCAATCAGAACTCTCGAAAAACATCTTCAAGACAATGATAAAAGATTTGAGATCTTATTTGAAAAACATGAGATATGTTTGACTGAGGATATTCGGGATGAACAAGAAGATTTAGAGGATTTGTTTAAAAAATAGAAGGGATTTTTATGAAACCGCCTTGTGAAATCGTAGTTTGGTATGTAATACCTGCAATTCGATCAGAATTAGCAAAAGAATTATTGAATTTAGGTATGAAACAGAAAGATGTTTCAGAACTTATGGACATAACTCAGCCTGCTGTTTCTCAGTACATTACTGACAAACGTGGTAGTGGAATTAAACTTGATGAAAATGTCAGGCAAATGGTTAAAAACTTTGCAAAAGAATTGGCTGATGGAAAAGCCACCAAAGGACAATTAATTTCAAGAACCTGTGCTATCTGCAAGCATGTTGAAACAGTAGATGTTTTAAGACAACTAAATATTGATAAGTCTGAGCTTGGTGAAGACTGTGAGTCTTGTTTAGGTTCTGAATCTAGCAAGTGTTAAAAATATTGGAAAAAATAGTAAAGTATATAAACTATTAATTACCAATATTTTATTATCCTATTAATTTTAGTGGCAAGTTTACCGAGTGGCTAGGTGTGTGGCTGCAGACCATAATACGGGGGTTCAAGTCCCTCACTTGCCTTTTTTAATTACTATTTTTTTGAGGTTATTTTTATGGACGTTTATTCTACTTTAACTCGTAGTAAACAAACTTTTAAAACAATTAATAAAGATAGAGTTAACTTATTTGTTTGCGGACCAACTGTTTATGATGATGCTCATATTGGTCATGGAAGAACATACATTTCTTTTGATACAATAAAAAGATACTTGGAATATAAGGGATACGCAGTATTCTATATTCAAAATATCACAGACATTGATGATAAGATAATCAACAGATCAAAAGAAAGCGGAATTCCTGCACATGAGTTAGCCCGTAAGTTTGAAAAAAGATACAAAGAAGACATGCATAAATTAAATGTCAATGGTGTTAATTTATTCGCAAGAGCAACTGATCATGTTGATGAAATATTGGACCAAATTCAAAGATTAATTGATAAGGGTTTTGCTTATGAAACTGAAGATGGAGTATACTTCGAAATTGATAAATTCCCTGAGTTTGGAAAACTGTCAAACAGAAATATCGAAGAACTTGAATCTCACAGGGACATTGCAGAAACCACAAAGAAAAATCCGCAGGATTTTGCATTATGGAAAAAACGTGAAGGAGTAGATGAACCGACCTGGCCATCCCCATGGGGAGATGGAAGACCAGGATGGCACATTGAAGATACAGCAATCACTGAATACTACTTCGGACCGCAATATGATGCACACGGTGGAGGACTTGACTTAATATTCCCTCACCACGAAGCGGAAATCACACAAATGGAAGCGGTTTCAGGAAAAGCTCCAATGGTTGAATTCTGGCTGCACACAGGATTTTTAAACGTGAATGGAGAAAAAATGTCAAAATCTCTGAACAATTTCATCACAATCCGTGAATTACTTAAGGATTATGCAGCTGAAACTTTCAGGTTCTTTGTGCTTTCAACTCACTACAGAAGTCCGATTGACTTTTCAAAAGACTCTCTTCATCAGTCTGAAAGAAGCCTGGAGAGAATCAGAAAATACTATGAGCTTTTAGATGTTGAAGTCGGTGAAGAAAAATACGAATCTGATGTATTGGCACCTCATAAAGATGAATTCTTTAACAGCATGGATGATGATTTTAATACTCCGAAGGCTATTGCAGCAATATTCGGATTGATAAATGATACCAAAAATGAATTGGATAATTTATCTGCTGAAGATAAAATGGCTATTAAAGCATTTTTAAATGATGCAAGTCATATTTTCGGTGTAAGTTTTGAGACAGAAGAAGTCAATGCAGGTTCTGATGATTTGCTTGAATTGATTTCTGATGTAAGATCAGAGCTAAGAGCCAACAAGCAATATGATTTGTCCGATAAGATTCGTGATAACCTTCAAGGTTTAGGTTACGATATTAACGATTAAGAGATTTTATTCTCTTCTTTTTTTTATTTTTTATTATTTTTCAAGTTTTTTTTTAGAATTTAATGTAATTTATTTTTAACAATTATGACGAGTTTAAAACAATAATGATTTGAGCTTATTTTTTTATGAAATCATCTAAAAATTGTTCTAGACTCATATCACAAAATATATATTCTTAATTAATCTAATTACTCTTTACATGAAAATATTTTCAAAAAATATAAGTTTAAATTAAATTTATTTTTGAAAAAATTGGAGGAAAATAAATGTTTGGAGTATACTTGAATAAGAGATTAACTAAAAAAGAACAAGAACTTTTGAATTCACATCCTGATGATTATAATTGGTATTGCATAATCTCAAGGTGTATTTTTAAGGATTCTCGATGGTTCCAGGTTCGTGATGACATTGAACTTCCACAAGAGGATGATAACGGTTCTGTATTGATTTATGAAGGGGGTGACATTGTATATGTTAAAAGCATTGACGGTGAAATCACTGATGATGAAGTTGAATCAATTTCAAAAGCCTGTGAATTTTTATATGATAAATTCAACCGTCCAATTAAGGGATACATTCCATGCGCTCCATTTAAAGATATTAATGTTGATGTGGAAAGAAATGGCAAGGACATTACCCTGTTTTTCAGCTATATCAATGTAAATGATGGTGAAAAAATAATTGAAAGATTGGAAAACAAACTTAAAAACCATGAAAAGTTTTCTATTTCTGATTCTATTGATCACATGCTTCTTCCATATACCGGATATGCAAATAAAGAAGATTTTTACGAAAAATTGCATCATTATAATGAGTTAGTGGAAACATATGACTGTGAAGAAATTAAGGAGGTTTGAGAATGTTTGAGTATGAAAAGGAAAATTATGAAGTTAATAGCGAAGAGGATAAATCATATTATGAATTGATGTTTTGTAAAGTTTATGGGGTTTATTCTCCATTTGATGTTAATTGTGATGTCGAATTTCCAAAAAAAGGCCAGCTTGGTGGAACAGTTTTGAAATTTATTGGTGGAGGTGCGGCATACTTTAAAATTCAAAGGAAAATGCCAAGCAAAGAGGAAGTAAATGACATATTTGAAGTCTGTAAATTCTTGCAAAAATCATTTGGGGATTATGTAGTTGCAATAATACACTGTGAGCCACATATTGAAATTCGAGATATCGAAGTTCCTGGAAGTGAAAACATTAGCATTCATTTTGTTTCATCAAGAAAAAATAATGGTGAACGTGTTGTTGATGATTTGATTAAAAAGCTTGAAAATGACGAGAAGTTCACTGTTGATGACTATCTTCAAAAATGGATGCTTCCCTTCATGAGCCGTAAGGATGAAAGGGAGTTCCAGTCAAAATATTTAAGATTGTCTAAGTTATTTAAGGAAAAAAATTTAAAATCACCTTCTGTTGATCAATTATCCCGTTCAAATATGTTGATTAATAGAATATTTTGATTTTTTTCTTTTTAGGTGTTATTATGAATCGTGAAAAGTTGCTTTTGGAATTAGCTTTGCATCGGTATGATGAAGAGGTACAAAGAAATGAATCGATTGACAGTAAAAATAAATTGATGGTTGCATTTTTAGCGGTAATGTTAACAATTCAATGCACTATTCTTGTTAGACTAATTGAATTGGGTGCAATCATTTCTCCTCAGGAAATGGTTGTAATGTTGTTATTATTTATCATTTCATTTGTTTTGAATTTGTTTTCATTATTATTTTTCATATCAACATTGACCTATCTTGATAAACTGCAATCATCTCCTAAAATAGAGACTCTTATTTATTTCGGAATGAATAATATTTCTTTGAAATATATTTCTCATAATATAATTGCTAGTTTAAACAAATGTGTTAAAGATAATAAACTTATCATAAAAGAAAAAAGTTCTAAAGAGAAAAATGGACTTATGTTAATGAGAAGTGGATTGATAATTACAACAATATTTATATTATATGTTCTATTAATTATTATATGAGGTTGGATTCAATGTCTAATGAAAAATATAATAGTATTGAGATGGATGATGATTCTGGATGGTTTTCAGAGCCAAGTGTTGAATTTGTCATTGAACCTGATTATGAGAAAAAGGGAATTTTTGAAAGAATCAAATCTTTTTTCATGTTATTATTTTAATTTTTTTTTGAAAAAGTGATATTGGGTTGGGCTTTAGATGAAATTTTGAGAAATTCAGAGTCTTACTCTTTATTGTTAATTTTATTAATTCATTTAATTTTTTTTCAAAATTATAACAATGTTTATATACTAAAAATAACACATGTTATTTTATATAACAATGTTTTAATTCATTGTTATAATTTAAGTTTTGGTATTCCAAAACATTTATATATTAAAAATAACTATTGTTATATAGCATATATAACGCGTGATATATTTTTATTAAAAACTCGCACACACCCTATATTTAAACTATATAGCTAGTTTAAATAAATCACGTGCAATATGCAAATTTAAAAAAAATTAAGGTGATTATTAATGTCAGAAAAAAATTATAGATTAGCAACATTAGGTGTACGTGCAGGACAAACTCCAGACCCGGCGACAGGGGCTCAAGCTGTTCCTATTTATCAAACAACTTCATATGTATTTAAAGACTCAGATGAGGCTGCAAGAAGATTCGCCCTTCAAGAATTTGGACAAATTTACTCCAGATTAACAAACCCAACCAGTGATGTATTCGAAGCAAGAATTGCTGCTATCGAAGGCGGTAACTCCGGACTTGCAACATCAAGTGGTCTTGCAGCAATTACATATGCAATATTAAATGTAACAGAACCTGGAGACAACATTGTATCTGCAGACAACCTTTACGGTGGAACATACCAATTATTCAACTATACTTTCAAGGACTTAGCACGTGAAGTTAAGTTCGTTGACTCACAGGACTTAGAAGCTTTTGAAGCAGCAATCGATGAAAAAACCAAAGCAATTTATGTTGAATCAATTGGAAATCCAAAATTGGATGTACCTGACTTTGAAGCAATTGCAGAAATTGCACACTCACACGACATCCCATTGATTGTGGACAACATTGTCGGTGTAGGATTAGTAAGACCTCTAGATCATGGTGCAGATGTTATTGCAGCTTCTGCAACAAAATATGTTGGAGGACACGGTACTGCAATTGGAGGATATATCGTAGATTCAGGTAAATTCAACTGGGGTAACGGTAAATTTGCAAACTTCACAAAAGCAGATCCAAGTTACCATGGATTAGTATTTTGGGATGCATTTGGTGATGTACCAGAACTTGGAAACATTGCATTCACTGTAAGAGCAAGAGCAAGACTCTTAAGAGACTTAGGATCAACTCAAGCACCAGTACACAGCTTCATTTTCCTCCAAGGATTAGAAAGTCTTGATGTACGTGTAAAAAGACACTCTGAAAATGCACTTAAAGTAGCAAAATTCTTAGAGTCCCATCCTAAAGTTAAATGGGTAAGTTATCCTGGTTTAGAATCTCACCCAACTTACGAAATCAACAAAAAATACTTGAAAGACAACTTTGCAGGAATCTTAGGATTTGGAGTTGAAGGTGGAGAAGAAGCTGGAAGAAAAGTAATCGAAAAATTAGAATTATTCTCAATACTTGCAAACATCGGAGATGCAAAAAGCCTTGCAATCCACCCAGCAAGTACAACACATCAACAATTAACTCCGGAAGAACAGGAAGCAACTGGAGTAACACCTGACTTCATCAGATTATCCATTGGTTTGGAAGATGCTGATGATTTAATTGAGGATTTAACTCAAGCATTAGATAGTATCTAGTTACTATCTAATCACTTTAAATATTTATATTATAAATTTAAACTAAGATAAAAGACAATTGGGAGATAATGAAATGTATTTAGATAACTCAGCAACTACTCAAGTTAGCCAAGAAGTTTTTGAAGAAATGAAACCATATTTCACAGAAGAGTTCGGAAACCCTTCAACTCTTTACGGAATTGGTCGTGAATCAAAAAAAGCATTGGAATTGGCTCGTCAAAGAGTGGCAGATGCAATCAATGCAAAACCTGAAGAAATTATTTTCACAAGTGGAGGATCAGAATCTGATAACCTTGCTATTAAAGGTATTGCTTTTAAATTAGCTAAAAAAGGTAAACATATTATTACTACTAATATTGAACACCCTGCTGTTAAAAATACTTTAGGCTTTTTAGAATCATTAGATTTTAAAGTCACATACTTGCCAGTTAACGAAGAGGGAATAATCAGTATTGATGATTTAAAAGATGCAATCACTGATGAAACCATTTTAATAACTATTATGCATGCAAACAATGAAATCGGTACTATTCAACCAATTGAAGAAATCGGTAAGATTGCACGCGAAAAAGGCATTAAATTCCACACTGATGCTGTACAAAGTTTTGGTAAAATAGAAGTAGATGTTGAGAAATTGAATGTTGATTTACTTTCTTTATCTTCACATAAAATAAATGGTCCAAAAGGTGTTGGAGCATTATACATTAAAAAAGGAACTCGTGTAGTGCCACTTATTCATGGTGGTGGACAAGAAAGAGGGATCCGTTCTGGAACTGAAAATGTACCAGGTATTGTTGGATTTGGAAAAGCTTGCGAACTTGCAGTTGAAAACCTCGAAGAACATTACGAAAAACTATCAGCTATTCGTGATGAATTAATTGAAAAAGTATTAACAACCATTCCTGAAGCACATTTGAATGGTGACAAAGAAATCAGATTACCTAACTTAGTAAACTTCAGATTCAAGGCAATAGAAGGTGAATCATTAATTTTACTCTTAGATGCTAAAGGTTATCAGGCTTCAACAGGTTCAGCATGTTCATCAAATACTTTAGAGGCATCTCCAGTTTTAACTGCTTTAAATCTTGACCCAGTTGATGTTCATGGTTCTTTAAGAATATCACTTGCTCCTGAAAGTGATACTTTTGATATTGATGAATTTGTAAATATAATTGCAGAAGCAGTGACCAGATTAAGACAAATGTCACCGTTATGGAATCAAGAATTAGATTATAATAAAGTAGTAGGAAGAGAATAAAAGGAGTGTTTTATATGGATTATTCAGAAAAAGTAATGGATCACTTTGCAAACCCAAGAAACTGTAGAATGATGGAAGATGCAAATGGAGTAGGGACTGTAGGAAACCCAACATGTGGAGACTTGATGACAATTTACATTAAAGTTAATGATGATGAAGTTATTGAAGACATTTCATTTCAAACCTTCGGATGTGGGGCAGCAATCGCTACAAGCAGTATGATTACCGAAATTGCTGTTGGTAAAACTTTAGATGAAGCTTTACAAATCTCCCGTAATGATGTTGCTGAAGAATTGGATGGTCTTCCACCAATAAAAATGCACTGCTCAAACCTTGCAGCAGATGGCCTTCAGGCTGCTATTGAAAATTACAAAGAAAATAACCAATAGGAAACAATAATAATAAATACTTTAAAAACTAAAATAATTTTAATATTTCTAAGGAGATGTTATTATGGCAAAAATATTAAAATGTAACGAATGTGGAAGTATTATCCAAGTTTTAGCAGAAGGCGATGAAAACGTATGTAACGATCACATGTTAGAATTCCCTGTACAAACTGAAGGTGATAAAGCTCCTAAACACAAACCGGTAGTTGAAATCGATGGTAATACCGTATCTGTTAAAGTTGGAGAAGTTGCTCACCCGATGGATGACGACCATTACATTCAATTTATTATTGTTGAAGCTGGTGGAGAACAATACGCAAAATGCTTTAAACCTGGAGACGTTGCTGAAGCAACCTTCACAGTCAACTCAACTGATGATGTTAAAGCATTTGAGTTCTGTAACCAACATGGACTCTGGTCCAGTGAATAAGTTTAAAAATCATATTTTTTAAACTTTCTTAATTTTTTTTATAACAAATTTTAATAATATCTTTTTATATAATTTATAACGTGTCTAGTTATATTAAATTAATAATTTTTATTGTAGTTTTACTTTTGATATCCGTAGCTATTGTTTTTATTGATAGTTCTGTGGTAAATATTAATCATTCTATGCCTGCAATTAGTGATGGCATTGTACAGGGTGATAAAGATTACAATGAATCCGTTGAATTATTAAACGAGCGAAGCTTTGATGAAGCAAATCAAAAAGCGATTTCAGCTGGAGATAATTATAATAATAGTTTAAAGAAGCTGGAAAAGATTAGAGATAAATACAATAAGGATTTGCATGAAGTTCACAAAGACTACATTGACACTACTATTGATGAATTAAATCTCAAATTAAAGGCTGTTGATGAGCTTAAGGAGGCCATCTATTATTTGAGAATGTATTATAATTACACTGGATCAACTCATGGAACTGAAGCTAATGATATAATGCAGGATGCTGTAAACTATCAAAATGAAAGAAACGAAATTGTTCTAGAGAATCCAAAATTATTCACTTAATGTCGAGGTTTTAAATGAAAACTAAATGTCCAAAATGTAAGGGAATCGGTTCTGTTGTGGTCGACTACAAAGAATGTGATGCATGTGGTGGAACCGGTTATGAAGATGATGTTTTTGATATAGGAAATCATTTTAAAGGAGTTAACAGTAAAGCACGTGATAAATTTGACCTTGGAGGAGAAGAGGATATTCCATGCGAAGCATGTAATGGAAAAGGGCAAGTGGAAGTTTATGAAGAATGCCCTCATTGTCATGGAACAGGTCAAATAAATGTATGCAGGGACTGTGGAAAGCTTCTTGATGAAAAATATGATATATGTCATGAATGTGGAGAAAAAAGAAAGGCTGATAAAATGAAGCATGATGAATATGAAGCTAGAAGAAAACAGGCTCGGGATGTTTATGTTCTTGATTCCCTGTGTAATATGAAGGATATTGATAGGGATAAGTTATATAAAGGAAAAATTACTAGAATAGAACGTTATGGGGCTTTTGTTTCATTGAACAATAATGTTTGGGGACTCATGAGAGGAGATGTCTCTGAATATAATGTAGGTGAAGAGGTTATTGTATTTGTAACTTCTATCAAGTCAAGAGAAGGGAAAATTGATTTTGCTCCTGCATATGTTGAAACTTATAATCTTAAAAGACTCACCAAATCCATTCCAAGAACCCTTATCAGTCAGCTTGATGAGAAGAAAGGAAAGATTGTACGGATTGATGGGGAAGTTCAGCAAATTCAGCAAACTTCCGGTCCAACAATTTTCATCATTAGTGATGAAAGTGGCACTACTGAAATCGCCGCATTTGATAAGGCGGGTGAGAGATCCTATCCTGAAATCGAATTGAATGATGCTGTTCAGGTCATAGGTGAAGTTAATGAACATAGTGGAAAAACACAGATTGAGTCATCTTCAATGATAAAACTTGATGAAGAAAGCACACGCCAATTACATAAATTGATAGATGATGCATTAAACAGGAAAGCTCAACCAAAAGATGTTGAATTCTTGGTCAAAAGTGATGTTTTAAATAGACTTAAACCTAAGATGTATGAGGCTGCCCAAAGAATTAGAAGGGCAATACTTGATGGAAGAACTGTTCTTCTCAGACACCACAATGATGCAGATGGTATTGTTTCTGGTGTTGCAATGGAAAAGGCTATTGTTCCATTGATTCAGAAGGCCAATCCGAGCAATGATGCTGAGTATTACTACTTTAAAAGGTCTCCAAGTAAAGCACCATTCTATGAACTTGAAGATGTAGTCAAGGATCTGTCTTTTGCACTGGAAGACCAGGAAAGACACGGTCAAAAGTTGCCTTTAATCGTATTGTTGGATAACGGTTCAACAGAAGAGGATATTGTTGCATTAATGCAGGCAAAAATATATGACATAGAAGTCGTAGTAATTGACCACCACTCTCCCGGAGATTTAATTACCAAAGATGAAAGGGATGGAGAGATTTATGGTGCAACTGTAGCGGTTGATGAATATGTTGACTGTCATGTAAACCCATATCTGGTAGGTGGAGACTCACAGCTAACAGCAGGTTGTCTTGCAACAGAAGTGGCACATATCATAAACCCTGACGTTGAAGAATTAATTAAACATTTGCCGGCAATTGCAGCTTTGGGAGACCGTGCCGAATGTGGTGAAGTTTACCAATACTTAAAGCTTGCTGCCCAAAAGGGATATAGTCAGGAACACTTAGCAAAAGTTGCAGAATGTGTAGATTTTGAAGCTTATTTCTTAAGATTTATGAATGGAAGAGGAATAATGGACACTATTCTTGCTGTGGATAATTTGGATAAGCACAGAAAAATGATTGATGCATTATATAAGGAATATCAAAAAAGAATCGATACTCAACTTAGAGCAGCATTGCCTAATATTAAGCAAACCCAGCTTGAAAATGGAATCTACTTTAACCTGTTGGACGTTGAAAAATTCGCCCATAAATTCACATTCCCAGCTCCTGGAAAAACCTGCGGATTTGTACATGACCATATAATCAAACAGTTAGGTGAAGATAAGCCTATTGTTACCTTAGGTCATGGGCCTGATTTTGGAGTATTTAGGGCAACTGATGCTGTAAACGAACAGTATGGATTTAATGTAAATGAAATAGTCACAAAAATGATTGAAAATGTTCCTCAGGCAGGTGTAGATGGAGGAGGTCATGAATGTGCCGGTTCCATTAAATATATTGAAGGATTAGGTGAAGAGGTACTGTATAAAGTTGTAGAGGAAATACAGTCATTATCCAGAAAATGATAAAATGCATTTAGAGAACTATTGTAAGATATGTGGACATAGAATACTTCCAAATGAACCCTATTGTACCGGATGCGGTCATAAAACAATATATGATGCAAGTAATGATGTCTATGTTTTCACACCGCCAATTCACAATATAGGGTTTTTCAATTTTTCAATTGATTTTTCTCCATATATCAACTCTAATAAAGATGTTAAATATGATATTTGCTCTTGCGGATACCTGAATGATATTAATGATGAATATTGCTATATGTGTGGAGCTAAAAGATCACAAAGCAAGCTCTCTAAATTTTTAAAACGAAAATCCAAACCAAAGTTTTCAGTGGATACAGTATTATGCGAATGCGGTAAAGTTAACTCTAAAGACAACGTTTTCTGTGAGATGTGTGGAAAGCAACTGAAGGAAGATGAGATTGAAATTCCTGACAACTACAGTAATTTCAACATCGAATTCAACGATTCTATATTTTGTTTTTGCGGTGAGGAAAATGAAAAATTTTCCAAATTCTGCCGTAACTGTGGTTTGCCTTTGTCCAACTATGGAAACATAGGAGAAATGGCAATTTTATGTACCTGTTCTAATTTAAATGAAATCACTTCTGATTTTTGCATTGAATGCGGTAACAATTTAAAAAAGGAAGATACCAAAATACTTTGTGTTTGTGGACATAAAAATCAAAAGCATTTAAAGTTTTGTGAAAAATGTGAAAGGCCATTGAATCCTCAAAGGAATGTCAAGACAAAAATTGTATGTTCCTGTGGAGAAATTCTTGATTGGGATACAGAATTCTGTTCCAATTGCGGTAAAAATATTAAAATAAGATTCATGCATAAAAATTCAATCACTGATACTGTGCGCAGTCTTAAAAACATGTTGGGGTAGTGAGAAAAGTGAAAAGCTGTGACGTATGTGGAACTTTAAATTTTAAAGAAAATAATTACTGTACACATTGTGGTAATAAACTTATTTTAGAACATATTTGTCCAATATGTGGTCATAGCAACAGTGATTTTGCTACTCATTGTGTTAAATGTAAAAGTCAAATCAACCCTATCAGTATTGATGATTTTGAGATTCTATTTTCACATTTCAATCAAGAGTTGTTAGCTAATGCAGAAATATCAGATGAGGAATATAATCAGATTTTATCAAATATTTTTGCAAAAGCAGATTATATTGATATTTGGGGAGATACGATAAAAAATAAAATATTAAATTTTGCAAGTATTTTTACACAGTGCAATCCTAAATCAAGAGGCTATGAAAGAGGATTCATATTTTTGGGAAATGGTATTTATTATGATGATAGATTATCGGATTCGGTTCAGATTGCAACAATTATCCATGAATTAGGGCATTTTTTCTTATTTACTATTATTGAAAGCTTATTGTGCCATATGTTTAAGGTAAAATCATCTTCAACTCTTCAAAGTTTCATATGGCATTTTATGACTTTGCCAGAGTTTAGAATTATGAATGAATACTGTGCACATACTGTTGAGGGAAGATTTGTTCCATTTGGGTATCAAAACTACGGATCTTTTAATGTTTTGGTCGAAAATTCTAATTTTGATGAAGAGTCATTGGAAAGTATGATAACATTAGGAAATTCCTTTGCTAATGAAATAATCATTTATTTGGAAAAGTATATTGATGAAGATTTAAGAAATGAGATAAAAATGCAATATAGAAAAGATTTGACTCCACCTACAAATGAATCAATTTTTAAAGAAACAGATAAAAGTTTTCCATTGTTTTTCAAAAATACGTTATTATTAAAATTATTATGTGATGTTTTAAGAGAGTGCTCATTAAATGAAGATTTTAATGAATTAGAAAGTATTAAGGAAGGGATTGAATTATAATTATTCCTCACTGTCCTCTTTTTCTTTGATAGTTTCTAATACATCTTTACCGGTATCGGTTAATCTATATAATCTTCCTTTACGGGCTTCTTCATTAATACATTCAACAATTTCTTTGCTTTTTAATTCACTTAGAACCTTTGAAATATGATTAGTTCTAATTCCACTGTCTTTAGCAATATTTGTTGGTATTTTAACATCATCACCGATGGATTTTAGTGTTTTTTCTCGGTATTTGGATATTTGAACATATGAAGTTAATTTCAAAAGTTCATCGTTCTCTTTCACCATAATAAACTATATAGTCTTTATGATATAAAATATTTTATAACACTATACAATTAAATTAAACACTTTTTGAATTATTATACATTTGATAAGTAAATTTTAATAATAGTGTAATATATAAAAATAATAGTGTAATACAGTTTTTTAATTGATAATATGAAATGTAGTAACTGTGGATTTGAAAATAAAGACAAGGCAAAATTTTGCACAAAATGTGGAAATTCGTTGATTGTAAAGCCAACAGAAAGTGTACCTGCAAAATCAAATAATTCCAAATATCTTATAATTGGATTGATTGCCATTATAATCATTTTAATCGCAACAATAGGTTATTTTGCATTGAATACTAATTCTGATTCCGTGGTAAGCAATGAAAATTCACAAAATGCTGATTCTCAAAATAATGTTCAATCTGTTGGGGAATCAGATAATGAGGCAAATGAAGAGTCTGATTCAGCAAAAACCACAACTGTTTCTTCTTCAAAAACTTCAACTACAACGCAAAGCGATTCTAAAGAATGGGTATCTATAGGAAGTTATTCAGGTAAAGGTTCAGGTTCTGAAACTATCAATGTTCCTGAAGGTAAAATTATGGTAAAACTTTCAGCATATCCAATAAAAAATTATGCTACTAATCATTTATATGTAACCGGTTCTAATGGAGAGTCCGGCGGAGTGGATTGGGGTTCTAAAAGTGCAGTTGAAACCAGATCAGATTCATTTACATATACTTCATCATCTGAAGAGATATTCACAATAGATTATTATGAAACTGTCAATTGGGAAGTCGAATTCTTTAGATATCAATAAGTGATTGTTTATCACTTATTTTTTTATTTTTTGATAAATTATTAATATATAAAATTATAAAGTAATTACTATGTTTTTTGATTTAAACGTTAAGGGAAGTAGCTTAGAAAATAATATTAAATTAGCAAATCTGGCTTCTCAGTATGGTTGGCATCATATTAATTTTTCATATAATCAAAATGATTTTCAAAACGCCTTAACTTTAAAAACTGACTTAAGAGATTCTTTGGAAAATATAATTGATTTTGATTATACTTTGGAAATTAAATCAACAAACATTAATGAGATCAGAAAAGTGAGTAATAAATTTAGAAATCAGGCATTATGCATTTCGGTTGTTGGTGGCGATTTAAAGGTTAATCGGGCAGTTTTGGAAAATGTCAAAATAGATGTTTTATCAAGACCCTATTTAAAAAGATATGATTCTGGACTAAATCATGTTCTTGCAAAGGAAGCTGTAATGAATAATGTAGCTATTGAATTATGTTTTAAGGATATTTTGAGAAGCTATTTGGCTCCTAGAGCGAAAATCATATCAAATCTAAGAGATATTTATACATTATATAGAAAATTTGACTTCCCTTTGATATTGTCATCAAGAGCAGAATCTGTTTTTGATATTAAAACCACTCATGATTTTCTTGCTGTTTTTAAACAAACCGGATTAACTGATGATGAAATCCATAAATCATTTAAAACCTCAAAAGATATCTTGGAGTTTAATAAACATCGTGATGATTTGATATTTAAAGGTGTTAGGAGGGTTCAGGATGAAGCTTAAAGTATTGCCTCCAACTCTTCGGAAAAATAATAGGTATCTGACATTGGATATAAAGTGTGATTCTATAATCACCAAAGATGATTTGGTAAATATTATTTGGGATGCATGTATTCGATTTCAAGGTGAATGCAATACCTCCAATTTTAATTTATGGGTTATGAAATTTTATGAAATCGAGAAAACAGAGGAATATGTTCACTATAAATCAATTGTCAGGTGTCAAAGGGATTTCTGTGATGATGTCAGGTCAAGTCTTGCATTAGCTGCAAAATATAATGGTCACGATATTTCATTAACTACAATCGGATTGTCCGGAACTATTAAGGCATCACAAAAATTCATTTAATTACTTTTTGTTATTTTAAAATAGAAAACTTTATAAATAAATATAATTATAAATATCAATTGGATTTATGGAAAAAAAGAATAAAAAATATTTTAATTTACTGCCTGTTGGTGATTAAAATTAAAATTTGCCTTTTCATGGAAGATTTGGTTTTATTTTTTTAAGTTGTCGAAATATAAAATATTATGTTTATAAAAATATGAGGTATTAATATGCAACCTTTACAAAATGCTGGATATGATAGGGCTATTACTGTATTTAGCCCAGATGGAAGACTTTTCCAAGTAGAATATGCAAGAGAAGCTGTTAAAAGAGGAACTACATCTATAGGTGTAAAAAGTTCAGAAGGTATTGTTTTAGCTGTAGACAAAAGAACCACTTCAAAATTAGTTGAAGCATCATCTATTGAAAAAATATTTAAAATAGATGAACATATTGGAGCAGCTACTTCAGGTCTTGTTGCTGATGCAAGAGCACTGGTTGAAAGAGCAAGAGTTGAGGCACAAATCAATAAAATCACCTACTCAGAGCCTATTCGTGTAGACAGCTTATCTAAAAAGCTATGTGACATGTTACAGTTATACACTCAAAATGGTGGAGTAAGACCATTCGGTTCCGCTTTAATCATTGGTGGTGTATATGATGGTAAATGCAAATTATTCGAGACTGATCCTAGTGGAGCATTAATTGAATATAAAGCAACTGCTATCGGTTCAGGAAGATCTGCTGCAATGGATATCTTTGAAGAAAAATATGAAGATGACTTATCATTACAAGGAGCTATTGAATTAGCATTAACTGCTATTAATGAAGCAACCGACCATGAAACTACTTCAAATAATGTAGAAATTGCAGTTATCAAAATCGAAGATGAAAAATATGTAAAACTTTCTCAAGATGAAGTACAAAAATACATTGATGAAGTACTGCCTAAAGAAGAGGAAGACGAAGCAGAAGAATCAGAAGAAGATTCTGAAGAAGAATAATTATTTTCTAATTAGTTAGTTAGGAGATGCTTTGATGGTAAATGTTGATGAAGCTATAATTGCTAAATATGAGTACATGGGAGAACACTTTGAAATATTGGTTGACCCTGATTTGGCAGCAGATTTTCGAAATCCTGATGGTCCAGATGTTGCCATCGAAGATCTTTTAGCTGTTGAAGAAATTTTTAAAGACTCTAAAAAAGGAGATAAAGCTTCTGATGAAGCTATGAATAAAATTTTTGAAACTACTGATCCTATTGAAGTTTCTAAAATTATACTTGAAAAAGGAACTGTCCAATTAACTGCTGATCAAAAAAGAAAGATGCAAGAGGATAAAAGAAAACTTGTTATAAATAAAATTGCGAAAGAAGCAATAAATCCTCAAAATGGACTGCCTCACCCAGTTCAAAGAATTGAAAATGCATGTGATGAGGCTAAAGTAAAATTTGATCCGTTCACATCAGTTGACCAACAGGTCCAATCAGCACTGAAAGCCATTAAGCCACTTATTCCAATCCGTTTTGAAAAAGTAAAAGTAGCTGTTAGACTTCCAGGCTCTGCAGCCGGAAGTGCTTATAATGTAATTCATGGATTTGGAGAAATAATTAATGAAGAATGGCAACAAGACGGTTCATGGATTGGAATTATTGAAATGCCTGGAGGGCTTCAAAATTCATTTGCTGCTAAAATGGCTGAAATTTCAGGTGGAGAAGCAGAAACTAGAACTCTTAAATAAATTCATTTTTATGGGATTATTATGATACATGTGGAAAATAAAGATTTAGTTATTCCAGGTCAAATATTGGCCGATGACGAATACTATTCAGGAAGAGGTACCTTTAAAGAGAATGGTAAAGTTTGTTCTTCTTTACTGGGACGTGTTTCTTTAAGGAATAAAAAAATCAGAGTTATTCCTTTAAAAAGCAAATATGTTCCTAAAAAAGGAGATGTTGTAATTGGAAAAATTAAGGATGTCAGATTCTCAATGTGGGATGTTGACATTAATTCACCATATTCTGGAATTTTACCTGCTTTTGAAGTGTTTGGTCGTGAGAAAAAAGAACTCAACAAAGTATATGATGTTGGGGATGTGCTATTTTTAAGAGTTGTCGATGTTGATGAAATCAAAAAGGCAAAACTCGGTTTAAAAGGTAGAGGAATGGGTAAATTCAAGGGAGGAATAATTGTAGATATTGCTCCAACCAAGGTTCCTAGATTAATCGGTAAAAAAGGTTCAATGATCAACATGATTAAAGACAAAACAAAATGTAAAATTGTCGTTGGTCAAAACGGTCTTGTTTGGGTTAAAGGAAACGAAGATATGGAACAACTTACCCGTGACATAATTCATTTAATTGAAGCTGAAGCTCATACTTCTGGTTTAACAAATAAAATTAAAAACAAATTATACTTAGCTATTGATGGTGAATTGCCACCTGAAGAGGTTGAAGAAGAAGAGGAATTTGTTTTAGAAAAACCTAAACTTCAAAATTTTAAAGAAGAATTAGAACAAGAAGAAAAAGAAGCTGAAGAAAAAGCAGCAGAAGAAGAAAATGAGAAAAAAGAAAAACCAGATATTGGTGAAGTTATAGAAGAATTCAAAAGAAAAAATAAAAGCAAAGATGGTTCATTATCATATAGTGATAACTCCAATAATTCTTTCATATTAAATAATAAATGATTCTTCAAAATTAGAGGTTGATATGATGTCAGATTTAATAAGAGATGATGGTAGGAAATTTGATGAATTACGTCCTATTAAAATTGAAGCAGGTGTTCTTGAACGTGCAGATGGTTCAGCTTACTTGGAAGTTGGTGGAAATAAAATATTAGTGGCTGTTTACGGTCCTAGAGAATCATACATTAGAAGATTGCTTGAACCAAATACTGGAGTTATCAGATGCAGATATAATATGGCTCCTTTTTCAGTCGATGACAGAAAAAGACCTGGACCAGACAGAAGGTCATCTGAAATTTCTAAAATCACTGCTGATGCTTTAAGACCAGCATTAATGTTAGAAAATTATCCTAGGTCAATGATTGATATTTATATAGAAGTAATAGAAGCTGAAGGAGGAACCCGTTGTGCTGGTATTACAGCAGCTTCTGTTGCATTGGTTGATGCAGGAATCCCTATGAAAGATATTGTAGTAGGTTGTGCTGCAGGTAAAGTTTATGATGAAATCGTCCTTGATTTATCAGAAAAAGAAGATAAGGAAGGACAAGCTGATGTTCCAATAGCTATGATGCCAAGAACTGGTGAAATCACATTACTGCAAAGTGATGGAGATTTAACTGAAGAAGAATTTGCAAAAGCAATTGATTTAGCTATGGAAGGATGTCGTAAAGTAAACGAGATTCAAAAAGAAGCTTTAATGAAAAAATATTCAATTGAATAGTGGGTGGAAATATGGAGATAGTACCAGAAATTACAAGAAAAAGTATTGAAAACCTTGTCAGCAATGATAAAAGAGAAGATGGCAGGGCACTTGATGAATATAGGGACATTTCTATTGAAACTAATGTTATTTCCAAAGCTGAAGGTTCTGCTCGTGTAAAAATTGGTGGAACTCAAGTTATTGTTGGTATTAAACCACAACTTGGAAGCCCATTTCCAGACACTCCTGATTTAGGAGTTTTAATGACTAATTGTGAAATGTTACCGATGGCTGATCCTACTTTTGAACCAGGACCACCTAGCGATGATTCAATTGAACTTGCACGTGTAGTTGACAGAGGTATTCGTGAAAGTGAATTGGTGGAATTAGACAAGTTATGTGTCGAAGAAGGAAAACACGTTTGGATGTTATTCATTGATTTGCATATTATCGATAACTGCGGAAACCTTTTTGACGCATGTGAATTGGCTGTTATGGCTGCACTTAAAACTACTAAATTGCCTGTTGCAACTATCGTTGATGAGGAAGTTGTCATTAGTGAAGATGAAACCTTTGACTTACCAATTAATAATGAATTAGCTTTATGTACTTTTGTTAAAATTGGTGATAAAATGGTTATTGACCCAACATTATCCGAAGAAAGCGTAGCTAGTGCTCGTTTAAATGTTGGAGTTACAAAAGATGGTCACATCTGCTCAATGCAAAAAGGTGGAAAAGAACCATTAACTAAAGACGATATTCTTTTTGCTGTTAATTTGGCAGTAACAAAAACAAAAGAGTTAGTAGAACATCTTTAAATGTCTTCAGGACGATTAAGATTTCTAAATTCTTTTTTTTCTATTTTTTTATTATCAATCAGTACAAATTTTGCATCTATTTTTTCAATTAATCCTTTAATGTGCAGGGTATCCTCACTGATTAATCTTTCAATTTCAGAAAGTATATTCTTATTATAGATGGAATGTAGTGGTTCTGATGTTTTCAGTTTATTTTCAATGTCGTGGTATGGAACAACAGCTTGGCAATTATCTTCAATTTCATTAAAAATAGTATTTATATATTTTTTGGAAACATATGGACTGTCACATGGCAGTATTAATGCATAATTGCTGGTGATTTGTGAAAGTCCGGTCATGATTCCAGGCAATGGGCCTTTGTTTTTGATTTTGTCCTCGACAAAAGTGATGTTGTAGGTGTAATCTTTAGGATCAATAAAATCGCAATATTTATCAATCCTTTCCTTATTGTTTAATACGATTACAGCTTCATTTATCTGATTGTTTAAAGTGGAGAGTATGTGTTTAATCATGGGTTCATTTTGAATAATCATAGACCCTTTGTCCTGACCCATTCTGCTACTCTTACCTCCACATAAAATAATGCAAGATTTAATATTTTCATTGTTATCATATTCATTACTCATATTAAATCTCTCCAGAATTTATTTTACATAAACATCTGCATCTTCATCAAATGGATTGGTACGTATGATTAATGCAATCATATATGGATAGTGTTTATATAGATATTTCAAATAATAAACCCATTCATGCACTAGTTTATCATAAACTCTTTGCATATCTCCATTCAAATGACCAAAATCAGCATCGCTGACCAAAGCCAAATCACTTCTGTGTACCAATTCTTCATCAAGGTGAAGTATTGCATTGACTAAACCAGTAAATTCTTCTTTTTCAAGTAAATTAGGATTATTTATCAGATTAATAATAAATTCTCTTTTACTTTCAAGAAATGTTCTTAAATTTTCTAAGAATTCTTCACGTTCTTCAATGCTAAGCTCTGCCTGAAAATCAAGTGAAGAACCTTTAAGCTCAGCTAATTTGTTATCAAAGTCTTCTTCAGTCCAATTTTTAATGGATTTTAAGTTTTCAGTACTGGCCTTATATTTATTCACAGTACTTAACTGATTAATCAGGTCGTTTCCAACTTCTGAAAAGAATGTACTCATAAGCATATCTAACTTTTCAAGCATTGCCTCTTTTTCTTTTCTTTCAATAATCTCATCAAGTAAAAATGCAACAAGCAATATATCTACTGGAATAAATCCTAAATGTGTCCATATATAAGATATAATGTGTTCGGCATCACCTAAAACAAGATAATTAGATCCATAAATAATTATTATTAAAATAACCATTAATATGGAAAATTTCACTTTCCAACTTAAACGTTTACTCATTTTATAATCTCCGAATTTTTATCGTTTTTTAGCAGTAATAATAGCTATCGGGTTTTCGCTAATCATTAGAATTCCTCTGTCAAGAATTCTACCGTTTGAAGCATTAATTTCCATTAATTTGGGATTATATCCTAAATTTTTTAATTTATTCACTGCTTCAACTTTAGTGTCAACCAAAATGGCTGTAATTATGATTCTACCTTTGGAATTTAATTTTTCATCAACAATCTCTAAGATATTCTCGAGTTGTCTGCCACTGCCCCCAACAATGGCAATGTCAATATCATCAATTTCTTTTAGGGCATTTGCCCCATCATCATTAATCAATGTGACATTATCTCCAAGACCAAACTTCTTAAGATTTTTTGAAGTTATATCAATTGCTTCAGGGTTGGTGTCAATGGATATTACCTCGCGAGCTCTTTGAGCAAATTCGCAAGTAATTCCACCTGTTCCGCAGCCACAATCAACAACCTTGTCTTCTGATGACACATCAGATTTATATAAAATTATTGCTCTTATGGCTTCTTTTGTAGGTCCTGGAACATCACAGGATTTAATAAAATCCTTATCTTCTAACATTTACTCCCACCTTTTAAATAGATTATTCTCAATTTTTAAGGAATCTAAAATCTTTCCCACAATAAAATTAATCTGGTCGTCAACGGTATCGTGTGTTGAGTAAAAACCAGGCATTGCAGGCAATATTATAGCTCCTTCTTGTGATAATGTTAGCATATTTTGTAAGTGAATGCTTCTCAGTGGAGTTTCACGCGGTACAATGACAGTAGGTCTGCGCTCTTTTAAACTCACATCAGCAACTCTTGTTATTGTATTTGCACCATAGCCATTGGCTATTGATGATAATGTTTTCATGGAGCATGGCGCTATTACAAGACCATCTGCTTTAAATGATCCGCTGTTTATAGAAGCAGTCAAGTCATTGAAATTATAATATGTGTCTGCCAGTTCAATTACATCATTAACTTTGTATTCGGTTTCTGATTCAATAACAATTTTTGCAGCATCACTTATTACTAAGCTATTCTCAATTTTCAATTCATTTAGAGCTTCAAGAAGTCTTATTCCATATATTACTCCACTTGCTCCTGTAATTCCAACAACTATCATATTTTTCTCCTAAAATAATTTGATTTGGTCATAGTGAATTCCATGGAATTTTTCACGGTCAATTTCAGGTAAATCGATGTAATTTTCCAGTTTGAATTTCTCGAACTTGGATTTTTCTTCTTCTGCAACATAAACGCTGATGTCTGGTATATTGAATCTTGCTTTACTTAATGCACCGATTATGTTTGAGATTTCTGTTAATGGGAATAATTTTCCATCAACACTTACCTGAGTTTTCATTTCATCAAAACGAGGATATTCGGCGATATTTACGAATACATAATCTTTATCAATTTCATAGTCTTCACTTATTTCTTCTTCAGCTTTTCTAAGCTCGGACGCTTTGATTTTATACATTTTTTCAGGGAATTTAAAATTATCCAATCTGATTGTTTTTACCCTTTTTGGAATGATTCTGTTGTCCAGTCTGTGCATAATGTCATTTGCATATTCATTTTCACAATGTCTGAATGTTGCTATAATGTCTGAATCATCATATTTGTATATTTCACGTTCTTCAATTATGCCGTCATCAATTGTTTTTTTTAAGGCTCTTCTAAACATTGTATTTACTATTCTTGTTGTATGATGTTGGTATACGCTTGGATACATGAAATATCTTGAAACTAATGCTCCCTCTGCTGCTTGAACACCTTTTATATCTAAAATTAATCCGTCGCTTAATTTTAAATTTGAAATGATTCTTTCATAATCTATAATTCCATAAGATACTCCTGTATTATGTGAATCCCTTAAAAGATAATCCATCCTATCTACATCAAGTTCTCCTGAAACGATTGGTCCTAAGTGTCCTTTCCCATTGATGATGTCAACGATTTTGTTAACATCAAATTTTTCTTCAAGCAAATCTCTCATTGATGTTTTAGTTATCACATATTTTGATAATTCTTCATGGGGAACAGATAATACTCCTTCTGAAACATGTGAAAATGGTCCATGGCCAATATCATGAAGAATTGCTGAGGCTCTTATAAGTTCAACTTCATCTTTGGATAATTCGAGTTCTTCAGCTAGTTTTGATCCCAGGTTCATTGTTCCAACGCAGTGTTCAAATCTTGTATGTGTTGCACCGGGATAAATTAAACTTATCAATCCGAGCTGTTTAATTCGTCTCAAACGTTGAAATTGGGGCATGTCCATTATTTTTACTTCAAAATTGTTTAAGCTAATATCTCCATAGACACTGTCTCTGATAAATTTCTTTTTTTCACTCATTTTATCAGTCTTCCTTGTAATCTTCTTCCAATTCTTCGTCAGTTTCATTCCACGAATCTGTTGTATCGTCGGTGTCGTTTGTGTCATAGGTTATGTCATCTGCTGTAGTGTTTGTAGTGGTATTTGTATCATTTTTTGGAATAATTGTTGGTACATAATCTATGTGGGCAGGTTCAAAGCTATCATTTTCAAGCTGTAATAATTTATATGAGTCGTAATCATCATGGATTGTAAATGATGCGACAGTTGAGCTAATACAAAATGCAATAACAGCAATTATTAAAAATACTATTAAATTTGCTTTTATTGAACCTCTCATAATAACACTTTTACTATTTTTAATTATAAAATTAAACTATACTATTATTATTTTTTTTAAAAGCTATTATTTAATGCTTTGCTAAAATTAGACTTTTTATTTATTTTTGAAAATTTCTTGGACAATTAAACAAAATGTTTATATGTGATGAGATTCAATCATTATATATCGGAAGTATACTTCCGACAGTATATTGCCGACTAGTGTTGGTGATAATATTAATTTAACAAATAATTCAAAAATCAAGAGAACGATAAAATGGTTATGTTTAGCGCAGGAGACACAGCATGGATATTAATTTGTAGTTTACTTGTACTATTAATGAGTATTCCTGCTGTTGCATTTTTCTATGGAGGACTAAGTAAACGTAAAAATGTATTAAATACAATATTTCTAACATTCATCGCATTTTCAATTGTAAGTGTAATCTGGGTAATATTCGGATATCAGTTTGCATTTGGAAGCGATATTAACGGTTTAATAGGATCACCAACCAATTTCTTTTTACAGGGAATTGGGCTTGATGATTTAAATGGAACAATTCCGACCTTATTATTTGTAATGTTTCAATGTGCATTTGCAGGATTAACTGTAGCACTTGTATCTGGAGCATTGGTTGGAAGAATGAAAACCAAAGCATGGGTAATTTTTGTCCCAATTTGGGCTTGTTTAGTATACATCCCTATTGCCCACTGGGTATGGGGAGGAGGATGGCTGATGCAAATGGGCGCACTGGACTTCGCTGGAGGAGCAGTAGTTCACATGAACTCTGGTGTAGCTGCATTGGCTGTTGCAATTGTGTTAGGTAAAAGAAAAGACACCTCTTTGATTCCACACAACCTAGGTTATGCAGTTTTAGGAGCAGCATTGCTATGGTTTGGATGGATGGGATTCAATGGAGGATCAGGACTTGCTGCAGATGGACTGGCAGCAAATGCAATAATTGTATCAAATGTTGCAGCTGCAATAGCATTGATTGTATGGTGTTGCCTTGATACTTATGTAGTAGGAAAACCGACAGTGCTTGGTGCAATTTCCGGAGCAGTGGCAGGACTTGTTGCAATCACTCCGGCAGCAGGATTTGTTGATGTTCCAGGAGCATTAGTAATTGGAGCAGTGGCACCATTCGTATCATACTTCGCAATCTACTACTTAAAACCGAAACTTGGCTACGACGACGCTTTAGATGTATGGGGAATTCACGGAATGTCTGGAATATGGGGAGCAATTGCAACAGGAATATTTGCAGTTCCAGCAATAGGTGGAGTTGCAGGTTTAATTGCAGGAAACCCTGAACAGGTTGTGATACAATTAATCAGTGTAGTTGCAACATTGGCATATTCCTTTACAATAAGTTTCATCCTTGCTAAAGTTTTAGATAAAGCAATGGGCGGAATAAGAGTAGACGACCATCAGGAAGTTGGCGGACTTGACAGCCACTTGCACGAAGAATCAGCATACAACTTAAATTAAGTGAGGTTAAAGTATGAAACGTATCATAGCGATTATCAGACAGGAAAAATTTGAAGATGTAAAAAAAGCATTAATGGAAGTTGGATGCGAAGGAATGACCGTGTCTGAAGTTAAAGGAAGAGGAAGTCAGCAAGGAATCAAAGAATCATACAGGGGATCAAGTTACTGTATAGATTTAATACCAAAAACACGTGTGGAGGTCGTTGTAAAAGACGAGGGATTGGATTTGCTTGTTGAAGCAATCAGAAAAGGAGCATATACCGGCAACATTGGTGACGGAAAAATATTCATCCAACCTGTTGATGATGTTATAAGAATTAGAACAGGTGAATCAGGGGATGGTGCTGTGTAGTTCATCTCCTAAAACCATATAACACTATTTGGTATCTCCCTTCGGAAAATAGTACTTTTTTAAGTATTATTTTCCATTTTTTTAATAATCGATTACCACACCATTAATGTCTGAAATATCAACCCATGTAGAAATCCCTTTAATTTCATACAGATAACCGTTAATGTATTCATATGATATTTCCTTATTGTCACTGACTAAATGAATGTTGTTTCCATTTATTTGGTCAACTCTTTTTATTATTCCACCATATTCGTCACTATCAGCAACAACAATATCTCCAACATTAACATTATGGGTTTTATTTAAAAGAACTGTTTGTCCATCTTGCAAGGTTGGAAGCATGGAAGTTCCATCAACATAAATAATAACCGGAATCTGATTGGAGCCAATGCTTGAATCAAGATTAATTTCAGCATCCTCCAGCCCGTATTCTCGACAAAGATTTCCAACATTATTTTTATAAGATGAAATGTCTGTTGTTGTGTCGTTCATAACATTCAATGTGTAATCACAGATTTTCTCGTTTAATCCGTGCTTGTCGATATCGGCAAAGGTGGTAGTTTCAACGCTTACGTTTTCACCATCAATATAAATATCAACTGAATCATTTCCCAAAAAAACAATTCCTAAAAATACAATTAAAATAATAATAATTAAAGCTAAAATAATCTTTTTAGCCATAATTTCACTCGTCCATAATATTCAAATCCATGTTTAATAATGCTTTCATGGTTTCAATGTCAATTTGGCCGGGGGCAGTCACATCAGTACCTGCCGCAAAAGTAATCGGTGAATCAAATTTTGAAGCCATGACACGAGTGTAACTTCCCAAATCGCCCATTGATATGGCAATAGTATCTTTACAATGAGAAAGAACTGCTAAAATGGTTAAAGTATCCTCCAAATTTTGTGGCATAAAAGCAACTTTGGCAATATCTCCCAATTCATGTTCCTTATCAACAATATACATTATCTCATTTAAATCAGGAGTTTTATCAAAATCATGATATGAAATGATGGTTTTAGCATTGGTATTTTGAATTAATTCAATGTATTCATCTTTAGTTTGAAGCTCAATGTCAACATAATCCACAATATCACTGCATTGATATAATATGTTTATACGCTTTTCTTCAGAACCCTTAAATGAACCTCCTTCTGAAGAGACTCTATTTGTTGCAATCATTGGAAAATCAATCTCTTTGATTGTATCTCTAATTTCGCCGATGTCATGATTTTTTAAAGCATCTATTCTGAACTCCAAAACATCTGCACCTTTATCTATACAATCATTCGCTACTGTGATTACATCTTTGCAATTTTCTTGAAAAATGGGAATTGCAATTTTTGTTTGTGAATACATTAATTAATAATTTAATCATTGTCATTAATTAAAGTTTCTTAATATTTATATAAATTAAAGAACATATTATATATCAATAAAATTTAAAAATTTTATTTATTTGTTAATTAATTATATACAAGGTGTTAATTTGAAAATTACAGCTATAGGTGCAGATATATCAAAAAATGATGTATCTTGCAGTTCTAAGCTAGTAGAAACTATTGAAAATAACCTTCAAACTGTAAGTGAATTAGGTGCAAGAAGTGTAGCTTTAACAAATGTCACAGGTGACGATGTGGTTGTCAGTGCATTTGTAGAAGATGATTTGCTTGAAACCGTAAATGAAGGACTAGTTAATGTTTTAAAAATGAGTGCAGAACACATTGGAGATTTATCAGGAATTTCAGACAACCCTGATGATGCAGGGGAAGGAATTTCATATGCCGAGGCAAGCATAAGACCAGACAGATTTCCTGATGCAATTGTTTTAGGTTTTGATACATATGGTGGAGAACCATTTGTGGCTGATGTTGCAAACTCAGCAATTGAAGCGGCCCGTGGAATGGCCAACTGTACTGATGTATCAGATTACATTGAACCGAAAACAAGAAAGATACCTGGTGTCGGATATGTTTCACCTGAAACCGATGATCCGGTAGTAGTTGCAACAATAGAAAATATAGAATCAGTGGGTGTTGTTGCAGGTGCAATGATTGGGGCTGCACTTGGAAATAAGAATGTTTATTTAGTTAAAAGAGGAACAACTTGTAATGTATTGCCAGGTAGTGTAATATTTTCAGCTACTGCTTTTATGAATGGAAATGTAATAGATTTAGCTGTTCCATTTGAAAATAAAACTAGAATATTAAGATAGGGGGTTTATTAATGATTTTATTAAATGAGGATACAAAATGTTTAGTTCAGGGAATAACAGGTAAGCAAGGTTCATTCCACACAGAACAAATGTTAAAATATAATACTAATATTGTTGCAGGTCTAACACCTGGAAAAGGAGGTCAAAAATTCCTAGACCAGGTTCCAATTTTCAATTCCATGGAAGAAGCGACTGAAGAGGTAGATATCAATGCTTCAATCATTTTTGTACCTGCAAGATTTGCAAAAGATGCAGCATTTGAAGCAATCAGACACTTGGATTTGGTTGTCATTATATCTGAGCACATTCCAGTTCACGACAGTATGAAAATCATGGCATACGCTAAAGAAATGGGCACTACAATTATCGGTCCGAACACTCCGGGAATTATTTCTCCTGGTGTCGGTAAACTAGGTATCATGCCAACCCATATCTTTTCTGAAGGAAATGTTGGTGTAATTTCTAGAAGCGGTACATTAACATATGAAATCGCAAGTGAACTAACCAATGCTGGAATCGGTCAAAGTACTGCAGTAGGAATTGGTGGAGATCCTGTTACTGGTGATAATTATGTTGACATCTTGAAAAGGTTTGAAAAGGATGATCAAACTGAAGCTGTTGTTCTAATTGGTGAAATTGGAGGAACTGCAGAAGAAAGGGCAGGTAAATTTATTGCAGAAGAAATGACAAAACCTGTAGTATCATACATTGCAGGAAGAACCGCACCTCCAGGTAAAAGAATGGGACATGCTGGAGCAATCATTCAAGGAAATTCCGGTACTGTTGCAAGTAAAACCAAAGCTTTAAATGAAGCTGGTGTGGAAGTAGCTAAAAAACCATCTGAAATTGTAGAATTACTTAAAAAGGTAATGTAGATGTCAAACCAGGAAATTATTGATAAATTATTAAACGGTGAAATGAAACTTTACCAAGTGGACAGGGAAGTTTCAGCAAAGGAAGCGACTGATATCAGAAGAGAATTTCTGGAACAGAAATATGATTTGAGTTTATCCAATATTGCAAATTACACTCTTGACATGGAAAGGGCTTCTCGAAGAAACATTGAAAACTCAATCGGTGTTCTTCAGTTGCCGATGGGTATTGCAGGACCATTAAAAGTGAATGGTGAGTACTGCCAAAGGGAAGTATTTGTTCCCTTGGCAACCTCTGAAGGAGCACTTGTTGCATCAATCAATAGGGGTGCATCAACAATAACCTCATCAGGAGGAGCCAATGCAAGAGTAGTCTCAGATATCATGACTCGTGCACCGGCAATCAAATGTGAAGGTGTAAGTGATGCTTTAAAAATAAAACAATGGTTTATTGATAATTTCGATGAGTTAAAAGAAATTGCAGAAAGCACAACTTCTCATGGTAAACTAATTAAAATAGACCCTATCCTAATAGTTGGAAGCTATGTATATCCAAGATTCGTATTCTCAACAGGAGACAGTATGGGAATGAATATGGTGACTATAGCTTCTGAAAAAATCCTAGACAAGCTAGCACAAGACACCACCGCAACACATATTGCATTAAGCGGTAATGTCTGTGTTGACAAAAAACCTGCTGCTATAAACATTGTTGAAGGAAGAGGAAAAAGCGTTATAGCAGACATTCTAGTTCCAAAAGAAATAGTTGAAAAGAAATTGAAAACAACTGCAGAAGCAATAGTTGAAGTAAACACTGCTAAAAACCTAATAGGTTCAGCAGCCAGTGGATCAATGGCATTCAATGCTCATTATGCAAACATGGTTGCAGCAATATTCTTGGCAACCGGTCAGGATCCTGCACATGTTGCTGAAGGTTCTCTAGGTATCACAACAGCAGAAAACAGAAATGGTGATTTATACTTCTCAGTAAACCTACCGGATTTGCCTGTAGCAACTGTCGGTGGAGGAACCAGTTTGGAAGTTGCTCATGAAGGATTGGAAATCCTTGGAGTTGCAGGTTCCGGAAAAGCACGTGAATTTGCAGAAATCGTTGCATGCACAGTTTTAGCAGGAGAATTATCTCTTGTTGGAGCACTAGCTGCAGGACACCTTGCAAGAGCTCATCAGGAACTCGGAAGAGGATAAAATGGATGATTTCTTAGATGAACTGTATCCTGAATTAACTCTTGAAACTGATGATATCATCATGACAATAGCAGTTAAAAAGGACTATTCACAAATCAAGGATTCAAATAAAAGAAAAGAAGAATTCATTAAAGATTTGAATGATTTCATTAAGGAATTTAGTGAAACACAAGAGTCTGATGAATTCATTGCTTATTTTGAATAGTATTTGGAGTCATGCGAAAACTTGCATGATTACTTCAATTTTTTATATAATTTTGTTTTTTAATCTTTTTGAATGATTACTGTTTGAGTAATTATTTTGAAAATATTTTTTTTTCTTTGAATGACTATGCTTATAAATTATCAGTTTATCTGACTTAAGGATGTAATCATCAACTTTAATCATCAACCAAAATAATACCTAATCATCAACATGTAAATTACTATTTTTCTACCCCTCATAATTAAGTTCCATAGTCAACTCGATAAGTTTATT
>NZ_JAFUHT010000004.1 GCF_017468685.1 Methanobrevibacter sp. | reverse complement strand
TCACTTCATAATGTTAAAAAAATGTAATGAAGTGAGATTTCAAGTGTAAATCTCCTCACGAAATCCCACTAATTCCATACTCAGATTAAAATCTTTTTACAAAAATCCAATCAAAAAATTGAATTATTGGACGGACTCATAATTACTGCATTTTTCTGTATGGCATTCACCATAGCAAACTTAATAACTGTTAAAATTATCAATATTGGATTTTTAGGAATGGAAACTCCTGCTGGAGTTCTTATCTATCCATTGGTATATATCTTAACAAATGTAATTGCAGATGTTTACGGTGAGAGAACTGCACGCAGAACTATTATATTAGGTCTTTGTGTTGATGTTTTATTTGTATTCATGACAACTTTAATATTGTTCTTGCCTTCTCCTGCAACATTTACTGGAGATTCAAGTTTAGCATTTGTATTTACACAAACTCCAAGAATTCTTGTAGCATCATATATCAGTTACTTAATTGGTAACTTCGTTAACGCAAGAATCACAACTATTGTTAACAAAGGAAATGATTATTCCGCAGTTAAAAACTTAGGAGTAATTGCTTTTTCTGAATTGATTGATAATTTTGTTTTTATCGGTTTAGCATTCATTGGTGTGTTCCCTGTCTGGGAGATTTTAGTCATGATTATTTCGCACTGGGTATTAAGTTTGATTTGGAGTGCTATCGCTCAACCATTTACTAACATGACTGTTAGATGGGCTGAGAAAGGAAAACCTGCAGAAGCTTAAATTTTTAAGGGATTTTAAATCCCAACCTTTTTTAATTTTTTAAAATCAATTTTGCAATGGGTAAGTATTTTATACTTTCATTCAGAGATATATTATTAATCAAAAATTGTTATAAGGATATTTGAGATATTTTTAACGTATTTTAAGTATTTTTAATTTAATTATTTGATTGTTCAATAACTTTATTAAAATAATTAATCAATTCTTGATAAATTTGGGAATTTTTTGTGATAATATGGTCGAAGAAAATAGTAATATGCTACTAGGTACTGGTGATAAACCGCCTGCACTTAGGTGGATTTTACTGGCTATTCAGCATGTTTGTGCAATGTTTGGAGCTACAATTCTAGTTCCGATAGTTGTTAACACCACAGCAGGTGCAGATATCTTATCAATCCCTGTAGCATTAGTTTCATCAGGTATAGGTACATTAATTTATCTTATTTGTACCCGTAATAGAAGCCCAGTATATCTGGGAAGTTCGTTCGCATTCATTGCTCCTATGATTGCAGGTTATGCAATTGGGGGTACTGGAAGTGTATTCACAGCTTTAATGATTGTGGGTATTGTTTATGTAATTATCTCATTGATTATTCGTGTTTCCGGTCCGGGTTGGATTAATAAACTGCTGCCTCCAGTAGTTGTAGGTCCAATGATTATGGTTATCGGATTGTCTCTTGCTCCAACAGCTATTTCAGAAAATAGGTTTAGATCAAGCAGTGATTCCATGGACTAATCTAGTTGTTGCCTTTATCTCATTTTTAGTCACTGCACTTGTGGCGGTTCGTGGAAAAGGAATCATGCAGGTTATTCCATTTTTAATAGGTATTGTTGTAGGTTATATTGTGGCAGCTGCATTAGGTATGGTTGATTTTACACAGGCATTAACTGCCAATGTTATTGAAATCCCTAAATTCTACGTACCGTTCCTGCATTATGACTTAAACTTTGCAGCGGTACTGACAATCGTTCCGATTGCATTGGTAACAATGGTAGAGCATGTAGGAGATCACAAGGTATTAAGTGAAATCATCGGTCGTGACTTAATTGAAGATCCGGGTCTTCAAAGAACCTTACTCGGTGACGGTGTTGCAACATTCGTAGCAGCATTCCTCGGTGGTCCTGCAAACACCACTTACGGTGAAAACACATCAGTTGTAGGTATGACTCGTGTAGCATCCACTTATGTAATAGGTCTTGCAGCAATTGTTGCAATAATATTTGCATTCTCAGGACACTTGACTGCACTTCTAACTGCAATTCCACAACCTGTTTTAGGTGGTATTTCAGTATTGTTATACGGATTCATTTGTGTTAATGGTCTTAAAATCTTAATCCACAATCAAGTTGACTTCAACAACACAAAAAATGTTGTAGTAGCAGCAACCATGCTTGTTCTAGGTTTAGGTGGAGCAACATTATCTGTTGTGTCAGGTGACTTATCCCTTTCAATATCTGGAATGGCACTTGCAGCAATAGTCGGTGTAATCTTAAACATTTGTATACCGGAGGAAAACCATGAATGAGAATGTTTTAAATCATCCATTAATAACTCATAAGCTTGCAATATTGAGAGATATCAATACTGGTACTAAAGAATTCAGAGAACTTGTTACTGAAATCTCAACACTGCTTGTTTATGAAGCAATGAAGGATGCTAAACTAGAAGAAGCAACAATTGAAACTCCACTTGAGAAAATGGACACTGGAATGTTGAATGAAGACAACTATGCAATCGTACCAATCCTGAGAGCAGGAATGGGTATGGTTGATGGTGTCATCAATGTAATTCCAAATGCAAAAATAGGCCATATTGGTCTTTACAGGGATGAGGAAACTTTTGAGCCTGTTGAATACTATTATAAAATGCCTGAAGGAATCGATAAAAGGGAAGTTCTGGTTATTGATCCTATGCTTGCAACAGGTGGAAGTGCTTCAGCAACCATTTCAAGACTTAAACAGGATGGTGTTGCAAAAATCAAACTGTTATGTATTGTAGCAGCTCCTGCAGGTATTAAATGCATTGAAGATGATCATCCAGATGTTGAAATATTCTGTGCAACCGTTGACCGTGAATTGAATGAAAACGCATATATTCTCCCAGGTCTTGGTGACGCAGGAGACAGAGTATATGGAACAAAATAGTGAAGATTTTCTTCACTTAATTTTTCTTTTTTTGTGATTAAATGAATTGGAATTTAATTTGGCCAATATTGATGGTTATACTTGCAAATACATTCTATAACATTTGCATGAAATCAATGCCGGCAGATGTAAATCCATTTGGGGCTTTAATGGTTACTTATTTGGTTGCAGCCATCATTTCAGGATTGATTTTTATATTTATGGTAGGTCCTGGAAATGTTGGAGTTGAAATAACCAAATTGAATTGGACATCCATTATTCTTGCACTGGCTATTGTGGGACTTGAAGTGGGATATGTATTCGTATATCGTGCAGGATGGACTGTAAGTACTGCTTCAGTAGTTGCAAATATTGGTTTGGCTTGTGTTTTACTCTTTGTCGGATATTTCCTCTACAGAGAAAATGTTTCACTCCAGCAGATATTAGGAATAATTGTATGTATGGTAGGATTGATTTTAATTAATATATGAGGTTTTAGTATGCAATGTCCTGTTTGTGGCAAATTCGTTGAGGATGGTGAGGAATACTGTCCTTATTGCGGTTATGATTTGTATTGTATTGATGAAAATGATGATTTTTAAATGTTTAAATAGTATGTATTTAGATATAAGTTTTGAATATGATGGTTATTTAGACATAAAATTTTTATAGTATTTTGTTAAAAATATATGTCTATGGGTAGGCAGGCTTATATCAACAAATCAGTTTCTATTTCAGAGATTCGCAAAGTTAAACGTGATTTGCAGAAATTTGTGGATTTATATGAAAAAGTAACATTCATTGAAGAGTTATACTTTGATGAAACTGTTAAATCTGCAATGGAAAAAAGAGGAAAAACTCCTCAAACTGGTTATAAATGGTTGAAGAATTGGAATGAGAATGGTTTTGATGGTTTATTTAGAAAAGAAGGTTCTGGAAGGATTTCAAAGTTATCTGATTATCAGTTAGAAATTCTAAAGGCCAATATTTCTGTTAAGGGTTTATCATCAATTTCCGAGATAAAAAATGAGATTTATCGTGAATTTGGTGTAACATATTCTGAAAGACACTTGCGTAGGTTGATTTTTGATTTGGGTCTTTTGGATATCATCAATTCCAATAAATTAAAATAATATTTATATCTATTTTTTTATGTCCGTTTACTTATTTCTAATAATTTTTTTTCAGTAAAATTTATTTTACTTTAATTTATCATCACTTTTAATTAAATTAATTTATAAATTGTTTAATTTTTATATTATTTTTTTATTAATTTGTTTTATAAATTAAATTTATATAATATTTTTGATTAATATAATTGTAGAATTATTAGAGTGTATATTTATGGACGAGAACATAGACAGAGGAATGTCAACATTAATTATTTTTATCATTGCAGCAGCAATTCTCAGTGCTGCTCAAAGTGTAGTGACAACAGGTCTTGCAGGAATAATGGCTGATTTTCATATATCCTCAACAACTGCACAATGGATTTATTCTTCATTCTTGCTTGTTTTAGGTGTTATGATACCATTATCTGCATTTTTTACCCGTAGATTTAAGGTAAAGACAATTTTAATTTCTTCATTGACCTTATTTTTAATTGGGTCAATTATTGCATATTTTGCTCCAAATATTGAAGTATTGATATTGGCACGTGTAATTCAGGCAATCGGTTCTGGAATATTGCTTCCCATAACACAAATCGTGCTGTTTAAGGTTATTCCTGAAGAAAAATGGCAGATATATATGGGATTATTCGGTTTTATTATAGGGATTGCACCGGCACTTGCTCCCACAGCAGGAGGGTTAATAATTGACACTGTTGGATGGAGATCAATCTTTTTGATATTTGCAGTAATTATTGCAGTATTGATACTTGTTGCATCAGTTGTAGTTAAACTGGAATTTGAAACAGGACATTATCCATTGGATATGATTTCACTGATATTATGTGTACTGGCATGTGTCGGAATAATGTTTGGATTTTCAAACATTGCAGAAAATGGATTTGATTTGATTTGGGTGATTTTACCAATCGTAATCGGTGTTGTATCATTAGTTCTGTTTGTCAAAAGACAGTTCAGCATTAAAACACCTCTTGTTGATTTACATGCATTAAAAAACAAATATTTCTTCTTTGGAACATTGTTTTCAGCAATTCTTTACTTTACAATGTGTGGATTAAATGTTATTATGCCATTGTTTGCTCAAAGCATTGCATATCATGATGCAACAACCGCAGGAATAATTTTGCTTCCGGCAACACTTGTCATGATTGTATTTAACTTCATTGGGCCTCTTATGGCAAATAAGTTTGGTGTACGCAAAGTATTATTATTGTCATGTCTGTTTACGGTTGCAGGATATCTATTGATGATGACCTATAATCCCGAAACTTCTGTTACTTATATGATTGTAACTCAAATTATAAGGGCAATAGGTGCAGGTTTAGGATTGATGCCTGCAGTAACATGGACAATTGCTGTAGTTTCAGGGGATGTTGAGGATGCAACTGCAATCAACAATACTGTAAGGCAAATCATAGGAGCAATAGGATCTGCTGTTGCAGTAGTGCTGATGGCAGCATTTGCCGGAGGAAATGTTGGCCACAATCATATTTCAGTATCTGCATTTGCACAGACTTCTCTTGTAATGTCTGTATTGGCTATCCTTTCTGCAGTAATTGTAGTTTTATATATTAAAGATGAAATTCACGATTTGATGTGAATTTCATTTTATTGCTTTTTTTAATATCTTAATTTCAATACTATCTATTGAATATGCATGATTCCATCATTTAATTGCTTCTTAATATTTTCTTTAAAAATAATCTATGGATTTTCATTTTTTAAAAATTGTGTTATATAGGGTTATGTTTTAGTTAAATACGATATTTAATTTCAATTTGTAATTTTAACTGGTTTAAATCAAAATTTAATTTTATATGAAAAATAACGATATGCTTAAAAATTAATATCTATAATAAAAAAGGACAATAATATATACTGATAAAGGATATATTATAAATTAAGGAAAATTATCAATAATTAATTCCTTACTAATCGAAATAAACGGAGGTGAAAAATGAATAAAAAAGTATTAATAATTGTATTGATTGCATTAATTTTCTTAACGCTAAACTTTACCTCAGCACAAGATATTGATAACACAACCGAAATTGTCGAAATGACTGAAGTTGAAGAAGTTCAGTCAATATCAAATGAATCGTTTCTTGAAGCCTCAACAGTTGACACTCATTTTAATGTGGAAAGTACAACTGAATTTGATGTTATTGGGGATTATTTCAAAGTAAAATTGGCTGACGTTAATAACAATCCTATAGCAAATGCTAAAGTGACTTTCACTGTAAATGGTGCTAACTATAATAAAAATACTGATTCAGCTGGAATTGCTTCACTTCAGATTAGATTAAATGATGGTGCATATAATATTGTTTCTAAATTCGCTGGAAACTCTAAATATAAATCATCCAGTCTATCAACAAGAATTACTATGGATAATACTCGTGAAGTTGAAAGCGGTTTAAGCAATTCTCAAATACAGAATATTATTGATAATGCAAAAAGCAATAATGTAATTCTATTTAAAGGGTCAAGCTATTCTAATATTAATCTTGTTATTACTAAATGTTTAAAACTTCAAAGTAATGTAAATACTGTACTCAAATCCAATTCGGGTCAGGTAATAACTATCAAAGGCAAATCCGCATCATTAACCACTATAAAAGGATTCAATATTCAAAGTGGAGGTGATGGAATTGTTATAAATAGTGCAGATTATGTAACAATCACTAAAAATGATATAACTGGGAAAGGTAATGGAATTGTTGCAACAGGAACCACTTATTTGAATATTTCAAACAATAATATTTTGAAAAATTCAAAATCAGGAATTGTCCTTGGAGATGTCACTTCAACATACATTTTCAATAATAAGATTAACAGTAATGGGGCTGATGGTATTGAATTGGGGAAATCCTCAAAAACTTATATTCATGATAATATCATTTCTAGTAATGCTAAAAATGGAATTAAGCTTACCAATACTGTGAACGGTAAGAATTATGGTAGTGGGCCTCAAGACGTTTATATTAATAAGAATACTGTTTCAAAAAATGGTGAAAACGGTATTTATAGTTATAAAGCAGGCAATAATATTAACATTAAGGGTAATTCAATTGACTATAATGTGGGAAGTGGTATTTCAATAACTAATATTGGAAATAATGTTATTCAGTCAAATGTCATATCCAATAATGGTTATGTAGGTATTAAGTTTAATGATGAATACGTTAAACCAAAAAACCAGGAAATAAGTTACAATGCCATTGTAGGCAACGGTCATCGTGAAGTTGAAGCTAAAGAAACATATTACAATGAAAACGGACAACGTTTGGAAATAGGTGAAAATTGGTACAGTGATGTTGGTTTAATCTGTCCTAAGATTAAAACTAATAATATTCGATTTGTTGTAACACAAATTAGTTCAAATCAATTTCAAGCATCTTTTCTAGATTCTAATGGCAATATTGCTAGTTTGCTTCCGGATAGGACTTTATCATATAGGGCAAATAATGGTCAAAGTATCACATTAACAATTAGTGGGGGCATAGTCACATTTACTGTTGATGCAAATGATGGTGATCTTATTAAAGCAACAGTGGATAGTTCTAGACGAGATAACACTTATGATTCAAATACTCGTACCAATTCTAAAGTGATTAATGGACAAACTCCTGCATATAATTATCCTTCAATTCCAAGTTATCAATTATATGAAGATATTGGCAGTGCTGGAAATGGGAATGGTGATGGAGATGGCACTGATGGGGATGCAAATAACGGTAATGGTGCTTCAAAACAGGACAGTCGTTCTAATGGAAACAGTACTCACAGTCAAAGAGCTGATCCATCAAACAGTGCAAACAATCAGGTGAATGATGTTGAACAAAGTTATGAAACACAGACAACATCATCTGAAGCTAGTGCGTCAGAAACAAGTACTGGGGATGCAGGTAATCTTGGTTCTCAGTCACAATCAGTTGTAAAACAAATTTTACTTGATGAAGATGAATTCTTTAGAGTTGCTGGAATTTCATTTATAATTCTTTTGATGATATTGACAGTAGGTTTTTATTATCGTGAAGATATAAAAGAAATGAACTCAAAAAGATAATCATCTTTCTTTTTTTCTATTTTTAAGCAAATATTCATAAAAAATTATTTAAACGATTTTTAATAAATATCATATTATCTTACCTTTGGAGGAATAATATGAATAAGAGTGATTTGAAAAGAAATTATTATATGCTCAAAGGGCCACTTGCCAAGAAAGGTTATGACTGGTGGTGGCATTCCCTAACTGCATATAATAAAAAGACTGGTGAAGAAAGACCATTTTTTATAGAATACTTTGTATGCAATCCGGCATTAGCTGAAGAAGAACCAACACTTGGACAATTACCTGAAAACCAAAAAGCAGGTAAAAAACCATCATACTGTATGATAAAGGCAGGAACATGGGGTAAAAACCCAAAACAAATTCACAATTTCTACTCAATGAAATACTTCAACTGTCCGGATGATGAATTAAACATTCAAGTAGGTGATTGCAGCCTAACAGAAACTCACATGAGCGGATTTGCAAGAGTAAGTGAAGAGGATGCTAAAAACCACCCTGAATACATGTCTGATGCTGGAGACATGATGTGGGATTTAGACATCGACAAACAAATCACTTTTAACGTAGGTTATGGTGCAAACTCATTTTTCAGAAAATTAAACTCCTTTGAAATGTTCTGGCATGCAGAAGGAATCAAAACAGAGTACAGCGGAACCATCTGGCTGGATGGTGAAGAATATGAAGTGATTCCTGAAAAATCCTACGGTTATGCTGATAAAAACTGGGGAGGAGACTTCACTTCTCCATGGCTATGGATTTCATCATGTAACATAACCAGCTTAATCAGCGGTAAAAAATTAGAGAATTCTGCATTTGAAGCAGGCGGAGGAAGGCCAAAAGCATTCGGTATTGAAATTCCACGTAAGCTGCTCATTGGTTTTTACTATGAAGGAACCATGTATGAATACAACTTCGCAAGATTCTGGAACCTTGTAAAAATCGACTTTGACTTTGAAGAAGGTGAAGATGTTCACACATGGCATATAAATGCAAGTAACAAAAACTCAAAAATGGAGCTTGTACTTTACTGCAAACGTGATGAAATGATGCTTTTCAATTATGAAGCACCGGACGGACAAAAAAGACACAACCGATTATGGAATGGTGGAAACGGTTGGGGTGAAATCAAACTATACAAAAAAGATGGAACCTTGATTGACCATGTTAAAATAGAAAATGCAGGTTGTGAGTACGGAGAGTATTGCTAATGATATTCTCAGATGTCCTTGCATTAATTATAGTATATGTTTACGTTGCCGTCATTTTTGTTGTAGCTGAAATGGTTTTAAAGACAAGGCCTGAAGTTTCACGTAAATTTTTACACATTATGGTAGGTAACATGATATTTGCCATGCCATTTTTCTCAGATCCATGGGTAATGGTATGGTTTTTAACACTGCCAATCACAATAGTACTATTCTTCCTAACAGAATACTCACCAATAAAAATAGAAAACAGTGTAACTGAATCCGGACACGCATTAGGATTATTCTTCTATGCTGGAATATGGACAATATTGATTGCAATATTCACCACAATAGCACCGGCAAACGACCCTAAATATTTCATATGGATTGTTGCACTAGCTATCGTGCCAATGGTATACGGTGACGGATTCGCTGCATTGATAGGTCAAAAATTCGGTAAAGTCAAATACACAGTATTTGGAGGAACAAAATCTCTTGAAGGATCACTTACAATGTTTGTCATTACAACTGTGATGAGTGTATTCGTATGGATGGTTTTCACTTCAATCGGTTGTGTAATGCCTGAATTCAATATTGTATACATTATACTTATTTCTGCAGTGGCAACAATATGTGAAGCATTCAGTTATGGTGGAATCGACAATTTGACAGTTCCTGCAATAACTTCAATTTTATATTATTTAGTAGCTGTATTATAGCTACTAATTTCATTACTATTTTTTTGCATTTTAGTAAGCTAATTCTGCATCTTAGAAACATCTCCAAATAGCCATTTATATGGACTAAATCTAAGTTATATTAACGAATGAATATTTGGTGATTACATGACATTAAGACAAAAAGCAGAAAAAAGAGTTGAAGCAAAAATAAGATTTCAGGAAAAACTATATAAATATATAATTGTAAACTCAGCAATAGCAATAATCAGCTTTGTATTCCTACATAGCTATGAGTTATTGATGGCTGTAATGTTTTTCTGGGGAATTAGTTTAACATGTGACTTTTTAAAAGCATATCCATTTGATAACTTTATTAATCGTGAAAAGATGATAGAAAAAGAAATTTCAAAAATGGGTGATTAAATGAGTGATAATTTAAGAGCAATTGCTGAAAGTAGAGTTGAAAGAAAAATTAAATTTAAACGCAATTTATATAGTTATATTGTAGTAAATGTAATTCTAGCCATTGTTAACATAATATTTACTCCGGAATACTGGTGGTTTTTATGGGTAGTTCTATTCTGGGGAATTGGAGTGCTTGTTGATTTTCTAAGAGCTTATGTGCTTATGGATAAATTTGACACGGATGAATATAGAGAACGCAAAATTCAAGAAGAAATGGAAAAATTAAGAGACTAAAATCATGAAAGTAAACCTATTTGTTTCAAGAGATATTAAGGAGCCTCATGCAGACATCCACACTAACGAATTGAGCGATAATGTCACAAAGGCAATATCCATTCTCGAAAGTGATGACTCAAATGACATGCTGGCTGTAAAGAAAGGCTCAGATATTGCACTTCTGCAATTAAGTGAAATATGCATGTTCCGAGTAGAGGACAAACAGGTTAAAGTTTACACACAAAAGAATGAGTATCTCATTAAGAAGGCATTATATCAGGTTGAAGAGACTTTAACAAGCGATTTTGTGAGAATCTCAAAAACCACAATTGTTAATTTGAAAAAGATTGAAAGAGTGGCTCCTTCACTTAAGGGAATGATGTTTATACAACTAAAAAATGGCTTAAAGGACAATATCTCAAGAAAATACTTGCCTGATTTTAAAAAGGCTTTGGATTTATAGGTGATTAAATGAAAATTGCGGATTTAATTAAAAGTTTAGCTTTAGGGGCTTTTGTCGGATGTTTTATTGTAATGCTTGTTATGGTTTTAATTTCTCTTGGAGAAGGAGTTAATGTTGTATCATTTTCAGGAGTTGATGTAATCAATGCATTTTTAGGATCAATCGTTGCAGGATGGGCATTTTCATTATCCGGTATGATTTATGAAAGAGAAGATATTGCATTGCCGTTCCAAATTATTTTCCAAATGGGCATTGGGATGACAGTATTATTTATTATTGCAATTTATTTGAAATGGATGCCAATTAACTTTGGATGGGAACCGATTTTAGTATGGGTTTCAATAGCTTGTATATTTGCAGCAGTTTTCTGGTGTGGCTTTTACATATACTATTATTTGCTCGCAAGAGATTTAAATAAAAAAATAGTAAATAGTAAATAGTTTTAAACTATTTACTCTTCTTTTTTGTTTCTTTTATAACCAATAACTAATAGAATAAGTGCAATGATTATTGCAACAATAAAATATTTCTCCTCTGAATTAATTTGTTTAACTGCAGAGCCTCCAGTCTCATTTAATTCATAAGCCTTTTCATCTTCACCATGGGAGGATGAATTTCCAATAATTAGATTATTGTAATTATCACTAACTATTTTTGAATTTTCATTTGATTTTGTCTCTAAATTACGGGATGAATTATTTTTAATAGCTATTTTGGTAGAAGAAGTATTCTTGATTTTTACATTTTCATTACTATTCTGATTATTATTTGTTCTTTCATTGTTGGATGCATTATGATTAAACTGATTTTTAAGATTGTCAAATGACTCATCTGTAAAATAGTTACCAAGCAAATCTCTATATTTATCTAATAAATTAACATTTAACCTGTTAAATAAATCTGATTTTATGGTTCTAGATACTTTGATTCTTGAAGTAACATTATTCGGATCATTTATAGAGGAATCATTCGGGTCTTCATCACCCCAATCATTATCATCAAATTTTGTATATAAATTTTTAATGTCTTTCCATTTGACAAATATTTCCTGACCATATGGAGATGAATTATTTGTTATAATGTTATTGTGAACATTAATTATTGTTTTTGCATCATACATTGGCTGTTGGATGTAAAATGATCCTCCAGTTTCACCACCATTGTTATTTACGATAATTGAATCTTCAAGATTCAAATTTCCTGAAACCATTACTGCTCCACCATTGGTTCCTGCAGTATTGTTCATAAATATGCATCGTTCAATATTGGATTCACCTGACCAACTGTAATATGCTCCTCCCCATTCATCAGCATGGTTAAACATGAAAATACAATCCTGAACATTTCCATATCCTGCTACACTGACTCTAATTGCACCTCCGTCACGATGTGCAAAATTATCTATGAATACACAATTATAAATGTCTGAATTTGCATAACAGGTTGTTATTGCACCTCCATCATGGTTCGCATGATTATTCATGAAAAATGAATTATTCACAAATAAATACCCTTTCTGTTCGCTGTTTCCATAATTAGAAATTCCACCAGCGTTAACTCCTGCACTATTGTTGATGAAATTACAATTATCAACATAAACATGACCTGTTTCAATTGAGATTGCTCCACCAAAGCCATCAGTATTTGCATTGATGAATGTAATGTTTTTAAAACTGACATGTATGGCATCACTTCTTATAAGAAAAATACTATCTTTTTTTTCACCATCAATTATAACATTTCTGGACTCTCCATTCCCTTTAATGGTAAGATTTTTTGTTATCTCTAAGTTATTGATGGTGTATGTGCCTTCAGGGATTAGGATTTCATCTCCATTTTTTGAATTGGTAATCTCACTGGCTAAATCGAACGATGGATTTTGAAGGGTATCGTCAATTTCCATACTTTCTGATGTTAAATTATCTTGGGATGCATGAACTGTCGTTAGTGAAAATATAATAATAAAGAGACATAATAATGCAAATTGATTGAATTTTATTATTTTCACCTCCTTTAAGTTTTAAGAATGATTTCTTTAATAGTAATTTTATGATTAATTGTTATATAATATTATGTATATCGTTTTTTTAATTTTTGTATTAAATTTCATTATATAAATTATTATATTTAATTTTAAAGATTATTTTAATTTATTTTCATTATTTATAAATTATTTATTGCATATTTATAAGTTTACATTTAATTTACTTTTTAATCATATTTTTAAGAATAATTTGTAATTTTATCGTTATGAATTATTTTACATATATTTTTATTTATGTTTAAATGATTTAAATTTAATTTTTACTTATATATTTTAGTTATTTATCTAATAACTTATAATTAATCTTTATTTTATTTTTTTAATTATTATTAAAAATATTAATTATATTTAAAGTAGTTTCAATTAATTTTTAATATAATCGATAAACAATAATATTTATATTACTTATCGATAATATATTATAATTAGCTAATATTTAATCAATATTTCAAAAATTTGTATTATTATAATATTAGTATATTTTAATGGAGAAATAATCATGAATAACAAAAAGATTTTAATGTCTATCTTTTTAGTTGTTTTAATTGCCATATCTGTTAGTTCAGTTTCAGCAGAAGATGTTCAAGATGTTGTAGCTACTGACGATGTTGATTCTGTAAGTCAAAGTGATATTGATGAAGTTGTAGGTGCTGAACCTATATCTCCGGATAATGATACTTACGATGCAATACAAAAAGCAGTTGATTCAACTAATGATGGAGACACTGTAGATTTAAGTAAATATGCAGAATATGATATAGGAAACAAAACTATTGCAGTAACTACTGATAATATTGTCATTAAAGGAAATGGTGCAACTACTATTAAAGGAGATGGTGCTGGTAAAGGTTTAATTAGTGTAAATGCTAAATCCGTAACTATTCAGGGAATTAGATTTATTGATACAAACTCTAAAAATAATCTCGTTTATGATGGGTCTGTAAATGGATGGGGTATTAGTTTCAACGGTGCTGCTGCTGAAGGTGGAATTGTCGATAATTGTTACTTTAAAGATTTCAACCAAGCGGTTGTAGTTTCATCCTCTAATTATATCACTATTAAAAACAGTGAATTTGAAGGAGGTTACGCAACTAAACTTTTAAATGATCCAACCGTTAACAAAGAAACAGGTTCAAAAGTAATCAGTGTAGGTGGATCTTTCTTTACTACAATTTTAAACAACACTTTTGATGGTGTGGTGTTAGATGCAATTTCTATTGCACAAGCAAGTGGGGATGCAAAAATTATTAACAATACATTCAAAAACAATGTTTATTCAATCTTCTTTGGAGGAGCATCCACTGACGGTACTTATATTACTGGAAACACTTTCATAAACTGTGGTTCATTTGATGATGGAGTTCATTCATGGAGTGCATATCCAGTTATCAGTATTCAAAAAGCATCCAGCGGTGTTTTCATAGATAACAACACTTTCAAAGTAATTGATGATAACTGGTTAATCGCTGCTGAACAAGGAAATACTGCACATGGTTATCCAAGTACTCTTGGTAATATCAATGTAACTAACAATATCGTTGAAAAATATAATGATGATGTTGTAACTTCTGGTGTAACTTTATTGCACATTTTATGCAGATCAGGTATGTTAAACCCTTATGAAGAAATTACTATTACTGGTAATCAAGTTGCTGATGGCGTAAAAACTTTAGTTGTTTGGAATAATGATTGGGGAACTGAATCTAGTGATACTAGTGATATTGTAATTCCTAAAGCAGAATTAGTTCAAACTCAAATTGCTATTACAGCTATAGATGGAACAAAAATCACTGGTGTTTTAAAAGATATTGCAGGTAAAGCTATTGACTCTGCAGATTTAACTTATTCCATTAATAATGGTGCTGATGTAAAAATCGTCACTGATGAAAATGGTATTTTCACAATTAATGGTGAAGCTGGTAAAGCAGTTACTATTAATTTTGCACAAACCAGTAAATTTGCAGCTTCTCAAAATTCCATAACTTTAACTCCAGTAACTCAAACTCAAACTGTTACTCAAACTGTAGCTAAAAAAGCAGTTACTCTTAAAGCTCCTAAAGCAACCTTCAAAGTTAAAAAAGTTAAAAAAGTTAAAATTACTTTAAAATCTGCAGGTAAAGCTATAGCTGGTAAAAAAGTAACTATTCATGTTAATGGTAAATCTTTCTCTGCTAAAACCAATAAAAAAGGTGTAGCAACTATTAAAGTTAAATTAACTAAAAAAGGTACTTACAGTTATGTAGCTAGCTTTGCTGGTGACAGTACATACAATGCTGGACTTAAAGCAGGTAAAATTGTTGTTAAAAAATAAACAACAATTTTTCTTTATTTTTTTTGTTTTCTTTATAACGATTGTTAATACTATGTGATTACTTATGAAGTCTAAAATTCTAATCATACTACTTATTTTATCAATATTCATTTTTACTGTTGGAAACATATCTGCCGAAAACATATCAGGTAATGGTACTGATGACATATTGGATTACTCTGAAGTTCCACAGGATGAAATAATTGATTCATCAATTGATGGTGGTGAAATTCTATCAGATTCCTCTTCAAGCAGTAAAACAATCACAATTGTTGCCGATAAAACCAATCCGAATCAAGTTCTAAAACCAACTGTTCAACCACAATTGGATTTGGCAAATCCTGGCGATACAATAATATTAAAAGGAGATTTTGTGCACTGTCATTTTACTGTAAATAAACCATTAACTATTATTAGTCAAACTGGAACTTATCTTGATGCATGCCCTCACCATACTCATGAAGGCGTTAGTGAACATGGAGTATTTTATATAACCTCTGGCGGAAGCGGTTCTGTAATAGAAGGATTTAACTTTAACAACAACGATAAAGCTGAAACACCATTTAGCTTTTTAATTGATGGTGCATCAAATGTCGTGATTAATGATTGTAATATTAATTTTATCAGCAAAGGAGAAGATTACCTTTCAGGTATTACAATTCAAAATTCAAATGGAATAACTCTGTCTAATTTAGTGATTAACAATACGATTAATGGAATTAGGATAATTAATTCAACTAATATTAATATAGTTAATTGTAAGATTTTAAATACTCAAAATTCAGGAATTTCCGTTAATGGTGATTCAAGCAATATTAATATCTTGAATAATCAAATAACTGATAATTCTCTTTCAGGAATTAATTTGGAAACTGTAAATTATATTACAATTAACAATAATCTGATTCAGAACAATGGACTTGAAAATGATGATACAGGTTGCGGAATTTATGTTAATTCAAACATTACAAAGCTTATCGTGAAAGGCAATATCTTTTTAAGCAATGGGCTTCATGCAATAATGTATGATTATAGAACCAGAAACTTGAATAATGAGGAAGGTGCAGATCAACTCACAATCATTGATAATAATTATTTTGAAGGGCATAAGTCAATGATTTTGCATCATAGGGTGTATGTTGAAAATCCTCAAGGCGATTTGAAATATGATAGTGAAAATGATGTATATGGGGATGTAGGTGAAGGAACATATATCGAAAGCAAATCATATGTATACATGATACATGCATTTATTTACAATGATATTCCCTGCGGTTTTACTTATTATAAAACAAACATTCCATGGTCTTTAAATGGTCCTGGAAACAATGGAAAATATGATTTTAACTTGAAGTTGAGCAATATTAATCAAATTAAAAATGGTGTATACCAAATTTCAATTGTTGATTCAAAAGGAAATGTTGCAGCTGATTTCAATGATTTCTATTTAACATTTTATTTAAATGAATATTATACAATCAATCCAAGACAATCAGACATATGTAAACAAGTTTTAATTAAAAATGGTGTTGCTACTGCAGATTTTAGGGATGTTTTCTCATCTTTTGCATCATCAGGAAACATTATTACTGTTGCATTTCCTGGACTATCCGAGTTTGTTAAAAATAATATTTTAATGACATTTAATGTTAAAGATTCAGATATTCCAATCAATCCGGCTACATCATTAAGTTCATCCAAACTAACTACTTATCCTTTATCTGATTCATATCTTTCTGCAAAGTTAGTAGATAGTAAAGGAAGACCAATATCTGGTCAGACTATTACTTTCAAATTAAATGGGCACTCTTATAGTGCAAAAACTGACTCTAATGGTGTTGCTAAAGTGAAAGTTTCTTTATCTTCTAAAAAAACATATAAAGCAACAATCACTTACTTGGGCAATGATGATTATAAAGCAAGCAGCATATCTTCAACTGTGGTAATAAAAACAGGTTCTAAGAAATCTAAGATTAAAGCTTCTAACCTAAAAATCAAAAAGAATAAGAAGAAAACTTACAAATTGAAATTAACCACAAGTTCAGGTAAAGCTTTAAAAAACCAAAAAATAATCGTCAAATTAAATGGAAAAACATATACTCTTAAAACAAACAAGAAAGGAATAGCTAAAATTTCCATTAAGCTTAAAAAAATCAAGAAATATAAAATTTCAATGGAATTTTTAGGAAATGCAAATTATAAGGCAGTTTCTTTAACAAAAACAATTAAAGTTGTTAAAAAATAAATATTTTCATATTTATTTTTTCTTTTTTTATAAACCTATATTTTAAATACGAATTTAAATAGATAATATGATAAGTAAATAATTTATAATCGTTATTATCAAATTAATTATAAAATAATAATTTTTCTAATAAATAACCTAGATTATTTAAAATTTAAATTTAACATTAAAATTAGGTGATAAAAATTAAAAAACATAAATCTAAATTTATATTAATATTAATAGTATTTTTATCGATATTAATTGTTAATTCGGTCCATGCTGAAGAGGATACTGTTGATGAAAATTTAACCGATGATAATTTTGAATCAATACAAAACTTAATTGATAGTGCAAACTCTGGCGATTCTATTTTTTTAGACAATAAAACTTATGTCAGTACTGGAAAATCTATAAAGATTAATAAGGATATTACTATTCAAGGATTTGAATCAAAAACAATTCTTGATGCAAATAACACTTCCAGAATATTTGAAATTTCAAGAAATAAAAACGTAAATATAATAGGTTTGACAATAACAAACGGCTATTCGGAAAGTCAAGGTGGAGCAATAATTAACAATGGAAAACTGATCATTTTAAATTCCACAATAATCAATACAAATTCTGAACGTGGAGCAGTATATTGTTATGACAAATCCACTTTAAATGTTTATAACTCAAAATTTGAAGGTAATACTGCAGTTTCAGGCGCAGCAATTGAAAATGATAATGCAAATGGTGTTGAAAATATCTTTAATTCAACATTTACTCATAATATTTGTGAAGAAGGAGGAGCAATCTATAATATCTGGGGTGAAATGAATATTTATAATTCCAATTTCATGTATAATGTCGCTGAAAGAGGAGGAGCAATCTATAATAATCGTGGAATTTTAAAAGTCTACAGTACTAATGTAATTTCAAATAACTGCACTGATTTGGGTGCAGGAATTAAAAGTTGGGGAATCTGTGAAGTTTATGACTCAATCATTATGAACAATACAAATAATGTGAAACAGGGTGGGGGTTTTTATGTATCAGAATTCAGTCTACTTCTTAAAAATTGTATTGTTTTAAATAATTATGCTGTTTATGGTGGGGGAGTATATGTTGAGGCGAAAGCTAAACTGACTGTTCAAAACAGTCAAATTCTAAATAATTCTGCTTACCGTGGCGGTGGAATTGACGTTAATGACGGATCAATTAAATTAAGTGATTCAATCATATCAAACAATTCTGCAAATACTAATGGAGGTGGAATTCGATGTGGCTGCTTATCTTTAAAAAATATTGATGATGCAATTATTAATAATTGTATAATTTCGAATAATTCTGCAGAAAATGGTGGAGGGATTTATGTAGATGCAGTTTCTGTCAATATCTTAAACTCCAACTTAAATGGAAATTCTGCAAGTGATGGTGGTGCAATTTACAATACGGGCAGTTTAACTTTTTATAATTCTCAATTAAATTCAAATTATGCTGCAAATGGTGCCGGAGCTTATAATAAAAATGAATTGAAAATGGATAATATCAATTCTAATAAAAATATTGCAACGATGAGCGGAGGAGTAATATATAATGCCGCAAATTTACTGGTAAACATTTTAAATGCAGAAGCTAATGAAGCATATTTCGGAGGTGTGATTTATAATATTGCATCAACAAAAATCGATGGTTCAAGATTCACAAAAAATAAAGCTTCTGAAGCAGGGTCAATATATTCCTCCACAGATTTAAATATATCTAATTCAAAATTCAATTATAATCAAATTTCTAGAAAAGGCGGTGTATTAGCGCTTGTTGGTGGAAATGTTAAAATTCTTAATTCAATTTTTTTAGGAAATACTGGTGCTGATGAAGGTGGAGTTATATTCAATTATGATGCAAATGTTTATGTAAGTGACTCACAGTTTGTTTCAAATAAAGCAAAAAGTTATGGTGGAGCTATTGATAATTCTGGTGTAATTACTTTGATAAATTCTTTATTTGATGATAATCAGGCTTACAGTGCAGGAGCTATTGATAATGCCGGAAACTTATCTATCTATTATTCAAATTTCATAAACAATAAAGCAACAATTAATGGTGGTGCTATTGATAATAATAAAGTTTTAAATATTGTTGGTTCCATTTTCGAAAATAATGTTGCAGGCTCACAAGGTGGAGCTATAATCGCCAGAAAAGATATTGATATCTCTCACAGCATATTATTCAACAATCATGCAACATCAGGTGATGCAATATATGTAAATAACAATAATAGTGGATTGTCTGATAATTGGTGGGGATCAAATAATCCTGATTTTGAAAAATTAATCAAAACCAACCTGTCTGATGAATTTACATGGATTGTAATGGGTTTTAAAAATACCATTCCATTGATGCAATACGAAAATTCGAATATTGTAATTACATTCAATGAGGTTAAAAATAAATACAATTCAATTTCCCAGTTGAATAATCCGAATGAATTGCCATCATTTAAAGTTGACTTGTCTACTGGGGATTCATTGACTGTTGAAGATGGATACTTATCAAAATCATTATATGTTTCAGCAATATCTTCTGTTACATCTAAAATCCATGACCAATCAATAACTTTAAGTGTTAGCTCAAACCCTTCCAAGATTATAAACAATAAAAATATTGTTGTCGATTATAGTGGAAAAGTAACATTTAAAGTTCGAGTTGTAGGACCTAACGGCAAGATTGTTGGCCAAAATGAGGTTGTGATAATGAAAATAGCTGGAAAGACTTATAAAGTAAAGACTGATAAAAAAGGTTATGCATCTAAGAAATTAAGTTTGCTTCCAGGCAAATACACTGTAACAACATCATACAAGGCATCAACTGTTAAAAATACTATTAAAGTTAAAAATGTTTTAAAAGTAAAAAGCATCACTAAGAAAAAAGCTAAAAAAATTAAATACACTGCAAAACTAAAAACTAGTGCTGGTAAAGCTATATCTGGTAAAAAACTTACTTTTAAAATCAAAGGAAAAACTTATAGTGCAAAGACTAATAAAAAAGGAATTGCAACCGTTTACTTTAAGAATTTAAAAGTGGGAAAGTATAAAATCACTGTTAAATATCTAAATTTTAAAGCTAAAATAACTTTAAAAGTAAAATAATCTGTGAAAATACTTTCACATTCTTTTTTTTTAATTGCTTTGTGAATTTTAATTCAAATCATTTTTATTATTTTTCATATTTTTTCTTTTAAATCAAATTAAACGAAAATATATTATATACATCGATTATCATATAATTATATATTGATATATTTTTATAATATTTTGGGGAGTAAATTTTTATGAGAATATTTAATAATAAATTTGTAATTATTTTTTCCTTATTGCTGCTATTATTCATTTGTTTAGGTTCACTAGCCGCAGCAAATAATGAGGATAATAACTTGACAGATTCTTCTTTTGAGGATAATCTAGAAATATCAAATGATGCAAAATTGCAGTCAATTGATGAAGATGCACTTAAAAATACCAATAATGATGTGCTGTCTGCTAATACGATAATTGTTGATGAAGTTGAAGAGGATCACAATGAAATGACTCAATCAACAATTCAAAAAGCAATAAATGATGCAAAAGCTGGAGATACAATTATCATCAATGGAAAAAGTTATGTTCATTGTCATTTTGTTGTAAATAAAAAATTAACCATTATAAGTAATGTTGGAACTACAATGGAGGTATGTCCAAGCAGTACTTTAGGTTCTGGTTATAAAGGAATTTTTTACATTTCTCCAAGTGCCAGTGGAACAGTCATTCAAGGATTTACCATAAAAAACAATGTTTATAATGATGAGGATTATGGAATATTGGTTAGTGGGGCTTCTGACGTTACTATTAATAACTGTAAAATTACAAATAATGGCTATTCGGATGCAATACGAGTTGAAAATTCAAAAAACACAATTGTTGAAAATGTTGAATTATCTAATTGTGCAAATGCATTAAACATTAAGAACTCACAGGATGTCTCCGTTAAAAATTCAATCATAGAAAATTCAAAAAATGGGATAAATATCATTGATTCAACAAGAACAGTTATTTCATCTAATATTATAATTAATAATAATAACGCAGGAGTCTCATTTTCCGGAAAAGGAAGTTATTTGACTGTTAACAGCAATAACATTTCAGATAATGGAAATGGTATTAGCTTAACTTCCTCAGATAATATTTATATATTAAGTAATTACATTGCTTTCAATAAGAATAATGGAGTGTATGTCGATAATGATATAGTTAAAATCGAAATCAAAGGAAATTTCTTTAATCAAAATTATAAATGGGAAGTTTTCAATGATTTTCATGTCACAAATTTAGCTCAAAAAGGAAATAGCTTAGAAGTAATTAACAATAACTATATGATTAATTATGGAGGTTTTGGAAGCGCAGACATCGACAGACCTGTTTGGACACAGGTATATGAATATAATACAGTAGTTGGGGATTATGTTTATGATTCCTCAAAAGATATCTATACTTATGTGGGACAGGGAAATGGAGATTATTATGGTCATCAGGGAATAATGTTTTTAGGTTATGTTTTTGAAATTAATGAATTTGTAAGTTGTCCGAATACTTATTATGCACCTAGAATGGTTTGGGCGAAAACAGGTAACTATGAACTTCAGTTAAGTGAGATTACACAAGTAAAAAAAGGAATTTATTCTATTTCAATTGTTGATGCAAATGGAAATATTGCAACAGACATAAGTTCAGTTCCTGTAACATTCTATCTTAATAAAATTGGAAAAACAGCTGCTCCTCAAGAAGGGGATGTCTATAAAACTGTAATGATGAAAGATGGAACTGCTACAGTTAGATTTTATATGGAGGAGTTTAATGAAACCGGAAATGTCATAACTGCAGTTCTGCCAACACCTGGAACAAATTTTGATAATAAAGTATCCAAAACATTTGCTGTAGATGATGCATATATTCCAGGCATTCCTATTGAAACAAAAGTGTCTGTAAATTCCATAAATACTTATCCTAATTCCAATCAGGAAATTGTTGCCACATTAACTGATATGAATGGAAAAGCTATTGTCGGTGAAACATTGACATTCACAATCAACTCAAAAAATTATAATGTCATAACTTCCAATGGAGGTCAGGCTAAATTAAATATTAATGAAGCGAATGAAGGAACCTATACACTAACTGTAAGATATGCTGGGGATGGAGATGTTGACTATTACGGATCTTCAGCACAATCAACTGTCACTGTTAAAAAATCCTTAACTAAGATAACCTCTTCAAATATTAATATGATTCCTAAAATGGCGGAATATTATTCAATAACATTAAAAGATGAATCAGGTAATGCCTTAGCTAATCAAAAAGTAACATTTAAAGTTAATGGTAAAACCTACACTAAAACCACCAATAGTAATGGTGTTGCAAAAGTAAAACTTAAATTTAATAAAAATAAGAAAACTTATAAAATTAAAATAACTTACAACGGGGTTAATCAATATAAAGCAGTTTCAAAAACTAATAAAATCGTTGTTAAATATTCCTCTAAAAAGGCTAAATTAACAACTCCAAAACTAACAATTAAGCCTAAAACCTCTACAAAATATGTTATCAGTTTAAAGGATCGCAATGGTAAAGGAATAGCCAAACAAAAAGTTACAATAAAAATTGCTAATAAAAAATATGTGAAAAAAACCAACAAGAAGGGTTTAATTACAATTAAAGTGAAATTTTCTAAATTCAAAACATATAAAGTAAGTGCAAGCTATAAAGGAAGTAAAATCTATAAGAAAGCATCTTCAAAAGGATCAATTAAAGTTGCTAAAGCAGCAACAAAAATAACAGCACCCACTGTTTCAACACTTCCTAAACAATCAACCACTTATACAGTAACTTTAAAATCTGGCAATAATGCATTATCCAAACAAAAATTAACACTTAAAGTCAACGGTAAAACATATGCTAAAACAACCAATTCTAAAGGTCAGGTCAGCCTCAACCTTAATTTTGCCGATGAAAACTCCTATTCTGTTAAAGTTAACTATGATGGAAATGGAATTTATAAGTCTTCTGCTGCAACCGGTAAAATAAATGTTAATAAGATTGCAACAGACATAATTAGCACTGATAAGACTTATTCAAAAGATTTGCTTAAAGATTATTCAGTTTCACTCAAGGATGCATCAGGCAATGCACTATCTAATCACAACATTATATTTAATTATAATGGTCACAGTGTAACTAAAACAACTGACAGCAATGGTATTGCTAGCATAAACTTAAATTTCACCACTCCTGGAGTGTATGATGTTGAAACTAAGTACGTGGGTAGTGATAAGTACAAAGAAGTTTCCAAAATAAATAAAATCACTGTTAAAGATGTTACTAACACGGTATTTGTTGACAATGGTTTGTCAAATAGTGAAATTCAAGGCATTTTGGATAAAGCTGGTGAAAATGTTAATGTTGAGTTTTTAGGCAATCAATATTTTGATATTTCTTTAATAATTAAAAAATCCTTAAATATTCAATCTCAATGTCAAACAGCATTAAACGCTAAAATTAATAATCCTGTCTTTACAATATCAGCTGAAAATGTTGCTATTGACGGATTTTCAATCAACGGAAATTCCGGAAATGCAGTTGTTGTGGAAAATGCTGATGGGGTGAATATAAGTGATAATATAATTTCTAATAATTTGGATGAATCAATATTAAGTAGCTATAATGAAGGAATCATTAATTTGCCAGGTTATGGTGTAAGCATTATTAATTCATCAAATGTAAAATTAAATAAAAACATGATTAAATTATTTGAAAGTGGAGTATTTGCCCAGGATTCCTCAAAGTTATTAATAGATGATAATACTTTAAGAGAAAACAATTATGGTATAAAATATGGATTTGGCGTTTCAAACACTCAAATTTTAAATAATGAAATAACAGAAAACATCGGATTGTATATTATGACTGTTCCTGAAGGACCATCTGGTTATGGAATATTCCTGAATAACTCTGCTGTAAATGTTACAATCAATAAAACCATATATTTTCAAACCATTTGGGTATTTCTCTTGATGCAAATTATTCCACTGGAATTGTAATTACTCAAAACACTATTACAGATAATGTTCTTGAAGGAATGAGATTCAATGCAGGTTATGATCTTTGCGAAAATGCTGTTGAACCTCATGTGACTGATAATGCAATTTATAGAAATGCCAGAGGTCCAAGTATGATGATTCTTGGTGAGTTAAGTGCAAATCCTGAGGGAATATATGGTGGTGGACTTTTAAATCCAAATGAAAAATTACAATTGGAACCAAATTGGTATGGTACTAACAATCTTGTTACTTGGGATAATGACACAGGTGTTGTAGGTTATGGAACAATGTGTCCAAGAATAAATACTACAAACATCGAATTTAATATGACTTATAATTCCTTTGGAAATTATAGCATTAAATTCTATAAAAATGGATTGTTGGCTTCAAATCTTCCAGTGTTTGACATGTATGCAACATTAAATCGTGGAACTGATAAACAAGTAGAAGTTGTTTTTGATGTAGTGGACGGTATTGGAACATTTAATTTCGATTCTAATAACTTCAATGCTTCAAACAATAAAATTGAAATTTCCATTGGGTCTTTAATCAATTCCACATCAAGGGTATTTAAAGTTACTTACTTGTATGAAGTTCCGGAAAGTGAAATTCCAATATAATTAATTTTTTTATTATATTTTTTTTACTTCAATTTATAACAATAGTTATATATTATGATAGTAAAAACTATACATATTGATAAAATTATTAGGTGAAATTATATGAAAATAAATAAAATAATAATCATATCCTTAATTTTAATCATTGGTTTAACATTTATTTCATCCATTTCTGCTCAGGACAGTAATGATTTAAATTTGACTGATGAAAATGAGGATATTATTGAAATTAATGATGATAGTAAATTAACTACTGACGAATCAGATTGCTGTGATGAAGAAACCGGACCTCAAACATATTATGTTGCTCCTGATCCTGATAATCCGAATCAGGTCCAAAAACCTACAGTGCAACCGATTATTGATAAAGCAAACCCTGGAGATACCATAGTATTAAATGGAACATTTGTTCACTGTCATTTTATGATCAATAAGACTTTAACAATAATTGCAACTCCCGGCACCAGTGTTGGAGTATGTCCTCACCACACTCATATGATGAAGTATGGTGAAGGTCCTGCCGATAATGGAATATTCTATATTTCCCCAAAAGCCAATGGAACTGTCCTAAGCGGTTTTTCATTTACAAATGACTATTACTATATTGCAAATAATGTCTACAATCCATTCGGAGTCTATGTAGATGCCGATGACGTATTGCTTGAAAACCTGACATTCAACTGGGTTGGAGTTAACCAAGAAACCTCCAAATATGACCCGAATGATTTCCTGTTCAATGCAATAGTTCTAAACAATACTCAAAATACTACAATAAAAAATATCGTCATTGGAAACGTTAATAGTTTCATAAAGTCAATCAATGCAACAAACATAAACGCTAATAGTGTTGAAATGGTTGAAAATAAAGTGAAAGAATTAGTTTCCACAACTATAGTCTCTTCCAGTCTGAATATTAAAGCTTCAGACAATGGAAATCTGCAGTTCACACTAAAAGATACTAATAATAAACCTATTCCAAATAAAAATGTTGTTATCATTCTTGATGGACAATCCAGAAGCCTAACAACTGATAATGTGGGAATTATAAATTTGCCGGTAAAATATTCAACTTCAGGAACTCATTATGCTACACTGGTATTTGCAGGTGATGATGATTATAAATCCACTTTCAGCAGTGTTCAAATCGCTGTCAGTAAGAAATCATCTTCTCTAAAAGCTCCAAAAGCCACTTTAAAAGTGAAAAAAGCAAAAACTGTTAAAATCACATTAAAATCTGGAAATAAGGTTATTTCAGGTAAAAAAGTTTCTCTTAAAGTTAATGGTAAAACATTTTCTGCTAAAACAAATTCAAAAGGTGTAGCTTCCATAAAAGTTAAAGTCACTAAAAAAGGAACCTTCAAATACACTGTTAAATTTGCTGGTGATAATGTATATAATAGTGCAAGCAAAACTGGCAAAATTATTGTTAAAAAATAAGTTGATGTAGATTTCCTACATCATTTTTTTATATTTTTCAATTAAAATCAATTTAATAATATATTCATTTGATAATAATCTAGTTTTACATCGAATCGTATCATTTAATTTGTCATAAATTTCATTTAATCGATTTGAAAACCGCACTCCGAACACTCATGAGTTTGGAATTTAACAACGCCACCACATTCGGGACACAACCAATTCTCACGGTCTTCGTTCATCATCCTTCCAATCCAGTAGTCTTTATTCTTTTAGCGGAACCTAAAGTGTCAAGTCCATGCCTTTTAACATACTTTTTGGAATGCTTTTTCATCAAGGGACATGGAAACTCACTGCAGCGTCCGCAGTAGCTGAAATTCTTCTTGTCAAAACAAGCCTTAATTTTGCACTTTAAACTAGCCTTGCTTTTACCGTCATCACTGATTAAACATCCGGCACACGGATTCTGGTATTTTTCACAACTGATGCAATTTATCCCGCAGGGAGCAAGCAACTTTGAATCCAGTTCATTTGGCATTTTCATGATAATTAATTTTAGTTGAAGAAACTTATATATTTATTCAACGACAAATAACGTCTTATGAAAATATTAGTTGTTCAGGAATCAGATTGGCTAGAGAGAAACCCTCACCAGCAGCACCACTTAATGGAAAGAATGGCTGAAAGAGGCCATCAAATCAAGGTCATTGACTATCCAATCGATTGGCCAAATGATGATGACACAGGTTTGATTTATCACAAGGAAGTTTATGAAAATGTTTCAAAAATCAAAGAAAACACTCATATTGAAGTGATAAGGCCAGGATTTATTAAAATCAAGGGCTTGAACTATGCAACATTATTCTTTACTCATAAAAAAGAAATCGAACATCAGATTGAAGAATTCAAACCGGACATCATTCTTGCATTGGGAATATTGAACTCTTACAATGCATCAAGACTGGCCAAAAAACATAATATTCCATTTGTTTACTATTTCATTGATGTTATTTATGCATTGATTCCTGAAAAGGCATTTCAGAAACTTGGACAGCAGTTCACTGAAAAAACCATCCGAAATGCCGATTTGGTAATAACAATCAATAAGAAGTTATCAGAATTTGCATACAGTGTAGGTGCAAAACCGGATTCGACAATACTGATTGATGCAGGAATTGATCTTGCAAGCTATAATCCTGATTTGGATGATTCTAGAATACGTGAAGAATATGGTATTGCTCATGATGATATAGTGCTCTTTTTTATGGGTTGGATTTATGAGTTTGCAGGAATGAAGGAACTTGCAAGGCATTTGGGTGAGAACAAGGAAAAATATCCCAACTACAAGATACTTGTTGTGGGTGATGGCGATGCATATGAGGAAATGTGTGAAATCCGTGATGAGTATGATATGGCAGATCAACTGATAATGACCGGAAAACAACCCTTTGAAAAAATACCTGAATTTTTGGCATCTGCTGACTTTTGTCTCCTGCCGGCACATATCGATGAGCCGATAATGCAGGATATTGTCCCAATCAAAATTTATGAATATTTGGCAATGAAAAAAGTGGTTATTGCATCTGAACTGCCGGGATTGTCAAAGGAATTCGGATACGGCAATGGTATTGAATACATTCAGGATGCAACGGAAGTTCTTGAAACAGCTAAAAATATCATTGATAATAAGAAGTATGATGAAATTACAGGTAATGCACGTGAATATGTCAAATCCAATGACTGGGAAGCCATAACAGATAAATTCGAAGAGTCTATGAAAAAATTATTATAGATACTATGTCAATAATTGTCCATCCAGAGTATGAAAGTCTAAAAAAGAGATTATCTGAACTGATTTTTGAATATAATGAACTTAAACTTAGAATTTGCCCAAACTTGGAACATAAATATGTTAGGCAATTCGGATTATTGGAGTATGAACTATACAAAAAGGATGTTGAGCTATCAAAACTTAAAAGAAAAGTTCAATTGATTCAAATTAAAATCAATAATGAAGAAAAAATTGACATTTCCCAAATTAACCAACAGATTGAAAAGGAATTTTCCAGCTATGAAAAAAATATTGCAAAGCAGATGAAGGAGCTGGAAAAAGTATTGAATTCCCATTACTCTTGTCTTTCAAAAGATGATGTAAAAATGCTCAAATCCATATATAAAAAATGTGTGTTTGCCCTGCATCCTGATTTAAACAATGAAATGAATGAAAATCAATTAAACTTGTTTACTCAGATTAATGAAGCGTTTAAAAATGGAGACTTAAAAACATTGGAGTCATTATATCTTTTAATACCTAATAATCAGTTTGATGATGTCTCTGATTTTGACCGGTTAAATGAATTAATTAAATATAATGAGGATAAAATTCAAGAAATAAAAATAAATTATCCTTACAATAAAAAAGATTTGCTAAAAGATTTTATTAAAATAGAATCATATAAAAATGAACTTAAACAGTTGAACAGGCAATTTGATGATGAAATTCAAAAATACAAAGAAAAGATTTTTGCAATGATTTAAATGGCTAATATTCAAAAGACAAATTCTGAAATTTCCACATTCGTAGAATTTTTACATAATAAACGTGAAATCGAATCATTTCACAGGGATATTTATCTTATCACAGTTGATGTAGCTGGATTAATGTTTATAGATAATATTGATGATATTTTTCCTAAATTGGAAAAAGGAGAATATCTGCAGTTATTCCGTGAAAAACAAAATTACTATGATGAAAAGGCAATTTTGGTCAAATTCAATGGTGATAAGATAGGTTATGTTCCAAGAAAACATAATAATGTTTTAGCTAATCTGATGGATGCGGGAAAAGAGTTGTATGGTGTAATTGAAAAGTTGGCTATTGAACCTGCAGTATATATTGGGGAAGATGATTATCGTATTGTTGAATTTAAAATTTTCATGAAAGATTAAAAACAATTTGTATAAATTGAAAAATAATATATAACGTAAATATTTTGTTTTTTTTAAAAAAGATTATTTATAATATGTCTAAAATATATTTGCCTATTTTTAGTTCTTATTTAAAAATTTATTATTTAATTATTTGATTTTATAGTAATTTTTACTATTTTAGAAAACTTATTAAATAACTTCGTGAATATATATTCTTATCGATAATATATTTAGGGGTTTTAATAATGGAAAAGAAAATCAAAGTAATAATCTTATTGTTAGTTGTTTTAGTCGTAGCGGGACTGGCTACACACTTGTTTTTAACACCTTCAACTGTAGAAACTGTTGGATCCAAAAACATTACTGATATGATTGACAGGCAAGTGGAAATACCTGCATCAGTAAGCAATGTCGTTGCTACAAGTCCTCCAATGACAACAGTATTGTACATGATTGCACCGGACAAACTAAAGGCTGTCAACTTCCAATGGACAGATGATGAGATGGAATACGTTCCAGGACAATACCAGAACCTTCCAGTAGTCGGCGGATGGTACGGTACACAGGACGGAAGCTATGAGGAATTCATCGCTTCAGAACCGGACATTGTAATTGAATCCATTGATGAAGGCGGCGACGGTGATACATCAACCGTTCAGGAACGCCAGGAAAAGTTCGGTACAATACCTGTCGTTGCTGTTAAGGATACCACCAATGTGGAAAAGATTGGCGAGTCAATAACATTCATGGGTGAGGTTGTCGGAGCCGAAGACAAGGCACAGGAACTCAATGACTTCAACGACAAATACTTGGACATTGTACATGAAAAATCATCCAAATTATCCGACAGTGACAAAAAGACAGTCTATTATGCTCAGGGTGATGACGGACTTCAGACAAACCCTTCACACTCAACACACGGTCAGCTGATTGATTTGGTTGGTGGTGTAAATGTGGCTGATTCAGTTGCTCAGGGAAACACTACCAGTGGAGTTCAAGTGTCAATGGAACAGGTAATCAGCTGGAATCCAGATATAATTATCACTGGAGATCCGGAATTCTATGCAAGCGTTTATTCAGATTCAAACTGGGGCAAACTTGATGCAGTTAAAAACCATGAAGTATATCTCTCACCGCAATCTCCATTCAAATGGTTTGACAGGCCTGTAGGGGCAAACATGATTATTGGTGTTCCATGGACTGCAAAGGTAATCTATCCTAATGACTATAAGGACATTGACATGGTTGGCGCAACCAAGGAATTCTACAGTAATTTCTACCACTTTGATTTAAGTGACGACCAGGCAAAGGATATTCTATTAGGCTCTGGACTTAAAGAGGAGAATTTATAAAATGGATAAGGAATCAAAAGAGATTATAAGTATTGTGCTTTTAATCTTTTTTCCAATATTTTTATTCTTCGCTTCATTTCTGATAGGCAGATATCCAATCAGTCCTGTTGATGTGATAAATACGATTTTATCTCCAATATTTCCGCAACTGGAGGTCAACTCAACAATAACAACAATAGTCTTTGAAATAAGGCTTCCAAGAATAATCGGAGCAATAGTTGTCGGTGCATCACTTGCAATCTCTGGTGCGGCATTCCAATCAATATTCAAAAACCCATTGGTATCATCTGACCTTTTGGGTGTTTCAAATGGTGCGGGCTTTGGAGCGGCACTTGGAATCCTTTTAAGCGGAGCCAATATTATAACACAGATTTTTGCATTTGTATTCGGTTTGATATCAGTTGCAACAACTTATCTGATATCAAAATCATATAAGGCTGGTGGAATACTTGTACTGGTACTTTCAGGAGTTGCAATTTCAGCATTCTTCAATTCACTGATTTCAGCAATTAAGTTTATTGCAGATCCCGACGATAAACTGCCTGAAATCGTATACTGGCTGATGGGTAGCTTGGCATCAATCAATGCGGATAAACTCTTTATGATTGCAATACCTGTCATCATAGGACTTGCAATATTATTGATTTTGAGATGGCAAATGAACCTGCTTGCAATGGGTGATGAGGAGGCACAGTCTTTAGGTTTGGATCCGTCAAAAATAAGGCTTTTGATTATTGCAGGCTGTACATTACTCACTTCAGCTGCAGTATCCATAAGCGGTATTGTCGGATGGGTCGGACTGATTATACCTCACATGTCCCGTATGATAGTGGGACCGGACAACAGGGTGTTGCTTCCGGCTTCACTGAGCTTGGGTGCAAGTTTTCTATTGCTGATTGACAATATATCACGTGCTGTGATTGCAATTGAAATTCCAATCGGTATCCTCACAGCTATTATTGGTGTTCCGATATTTTTATACTTACTTAAAAGGGGTTATTCAGAATGGTCATAGACTCAAAATTATTTGAAGCAAAAAACATTTCATTTTCATATGATGATGAGGAAATATTTTCAGATATCAGTTTTTCAATTGGAAAAGGAGATGTCTTATGTATTCTGGGGCCAAACGGTACTGGAAAAACCACTCTGATTAAATGTCTCAACGGATTTCATGAAATTAGTTCTGGTGAAATACTAATCAACGGCAAAAACATTAAGAAGTTATCATTTAAGGAAATATCAAAACATATCGGTTATATTCCCCAATCACATGTGCCCTCTTTTCCATTTAAGGTGTTTGATGTTGTACTGATGGGAAGGTCTCCTTATCTTAACCTGACTGATTCTCCGAGAGATGAAGACATAAAAATCGCACTGGAAGCTCTGAAAACATTAGACATTGAATATCTGAAGGATAAGGATTATACCAATTTAAGTGGAGGAGAACGCCAGCTTGTATTTTTAGCAAGAGTATTATGTCAAAAACCGGATATCCTGATTCTTGATGAGCCAACTTCACACTTGGACTTTGGAAATCAGATAAAACTACTGGAAATTATTGACAATCTCGCAAAAACAGGTTTGTCAATCATAATGTCATCTCATTTTCCAGACCATGCATTTTTAAGTTCGACAAAAGTGGCTATCATGAAAAACAAGAAATTCATTGATTTCGGAGCTCCAGATGATGTGGTGACTGAAGAAAACCTGAAAAAAGCATATTCAATAGATGTAAAGCTTATAGAATTGGATGGCAAGCGAAAAGTTTGTGTACCAATGAAAACAAATTTAAAATTAGAATTATAAGGTGATAGTATGAATGAAAAAGATTATGATGAACAATTGGCAAAGGCTGCAGAGTTTCACGGACACGTCTGCGGTGGAATTGCAATCGGAACCAAACTTGCAATGTATGGTATGGAACTGCTTGAAATGCCTTTGAATCAGAGAAATAAAAATCTCATTGTATTTCTGGAAATTGACCGCTGCATGTCTGATGCAGTACAGTCTGTAACAGGATGCTCTATGGGTAAAAGATCATTAAAGCAAATGTATTACGGCAAGTTTGCTGCTACATTTCTTAACCAGGAAACCGGTGAGGCACTCAGAATAACTGATGCTGATGCCAATAAGAAGTTCAAGGATGAGGAAACCAAGGAGGAAATGATTGCAAGGTTCAGAAGAACTCCACCTGAAGAACTGTTCAAGGTTGACAAGGTTAAAATTGAATTGGGTCCTGGAGACATGCCTGGTAAACCTTATACTACTACATTCTGTTCTGTATGTGGTGAAAAGGTATCTGATGGCAGGCATAAACTCATTGGTGGAAAACCTGTTTGCATCTCCTGTGCTGAAGGGTCATATTATGAGATAATTGAAGAGTAATTTATAATGGCTTTTATTAATTACTTTCATTTTATTTTATTTTCTATTTTTATCAAAATTTATTGCTTAATTAATCTAAAACAGTTTTTAAATCATTATTTTATTTAATTGTCTATTTTCGTTTGTTTGATTTATTTTTTAATAATTCATTTCGATATGTTTATATATTCATGTTGATTAATATTTAATTGTATAAAGAATATATGAAAGGTTAAAAAATGGATTTAATGGGAGGATATCTATTAGTATTGTTGGTTTTATTCGCTGCCAATATAGCATTGCTTTTTGGCAATAATAAAATTAATAATCTGAAATTAATTGCAATTTCAGCAATATTTACCATTATAACATTTATTTTAATAAATGCCTCAAATAACATAAATTTAGAATTGTTGGACTATTTTGGGTACATATTTTTAATAATATCTATCTTGACATTTGCTATGATGGTGTATTGTACTAAAAACAATAATATTAAAGTTTTAAATTATTCAATTTTAGTTATTTTCATAATCTCAGTTATATTATTGTCCTCACAGGCTAATCTTAATGTTTTTAATTCCCTTTCATATTCTTTATTATTTTTTATTATTCTATTTGTCGTTTTTCAGCTTACAAGATTATTGCATCATGCAAAAAGGAAGTATCCAGTTTTAATTGGTGAGTACATGACTTTAGAGTCAATATTGATTTTTCTTTTTGCATTGACATATAATTCTACATTAAATCTTAACTATACAATGTTTAGTTCATTTTTAATATTAACTCCAACTTATCAGTTAATTTATGTTATAATAGGAGTTATTGTTGTTTTAGTTGTAGGTGTGCTTATAAATGATACAAGGGGGAAATAAATGATTATTCAGGGAACTGAAACATTAACTTCATTGATTCATATCCTGTCTGAAAGTCTTTTAACACCGGTTGTTGTTTTGCTGGTAGTCTCGATAGTTATTGTCATATTGGCATTCGGAGGATTGATTAATGAGTTTATTTCAAGAAAAGCCATTAGTTCAAGAAATTTGGAGGATTTAGTCAGGAGAGTTTCATTTTCAGCCAATGTGGCTCAAATGAAAGATGAAATTTCAAAAAGTGACTTGTTTGATTATCAAAAGGAAATTTTGACAAGAATTGCAGACAATCATGATATAGGGCCGGAAGCAAGAAAAGCATTGGCCAGTGAATTGATTTCTGCTCATGAGACAAGATTAATCAAAAAAACTAATAAAACTGATATATTAGTTCGTGTTGGACCAATATTGGGACTTTTAGGTACTTTAATACCGTTAGGTCCCGGACTAGCAGCGCTTGGAACAGGAGACATTGCAACTCTTGCCCAATCTCTGACAATTGCATTTGACACAACTGTCACAGGTTTGACCGTGGGAGCTATTGCATTTTTAATATCAAAATACAAAAAGCAATGGTACGAATCAGAACTTATTGATGTTGAAACCGTTGCTGAAGCGGAACTTGAAACAATGAACAAATGGTGATTTGATGCTTAGGAAAAGAAGAAGGATTTCTGAATCAGTTGATGATGATCCTATGGGTGGATTAAATAACCTGTCCGATGCAATGCTTGTTTTGGCTTTGGGGTTTTTGATTTTTGCAATTATGGCATTGTCCGCTAATCCGGATATGATTACACAGTCACAGTCAACGCAGGACGTTTCAACTGCTGATACATTCACGCAGAATTACACTGATGCTGGTGGACTTGAAGACAGCGGATACAGTGAAGTCGGAAAGGTATATGAAGATCCCGCTACTGGTGAGCTGGTGATGGTATCGGGTTAACTTGTTTTAGGAGTTTTTTAACTTCGCTTTTTTTACTATTTTTTTCTTTTAAATATTTATTCACTTTATAATATTGATTTGAGCTTGTAAAATTGTTTTTATTTAAAACTGAGTATTTTAAATATCTTAAATGCTAAAATAAACTCATGAAAATTAAAAATTTTGAATTAATCGGATTATGGATAATTGCATTTTTAGCAGCTACTTTTTCTGTGAATGAATTTAGAAAGTTTTTAAGTGATAATCGTGGAGGATTGGTATTATCTTTTGGAGATATTGATTTTCCAGATATGGGGTGGTTGGAATATAAGCTGTTAAAAGTTGATAAATCTGTCAAATCTATTAATCCACAAGATTTGCCTGAGGATTTTTGTCCGGAGGCTTGTAAATTGGTTGATGAATTTCACAGAAAAACTGTTAATCAGGATATTGAATGGATGCTGTATTTTGATTACACAAACGGTGATGTAATATATTCTTGGAAAGGGGACGAGGATAAAACGGGTGGAGAATATGATAAAATTCACTTCAAAAATAGAAAAATTGCTTCGTTACATAATCATCCGAAGAATTATTATTCGTTTCCGTCTTCGGATAATTTTGATATTTTATGTAATGAATTTGAAGATTACGAAATTATCACTTCCATTGATGTTTTTTGGGTTGTTGAATTTAAAGGCAGGGTTGAAAAAGAAATTAGACAAAATTTTCAGTATCATCTTGCGAAAGATATGAATATAATAAATAATAAAATTAAATCAAGGTATATCAATGCAAAAACAATTAATTCTAATGTAGAATTATATATTGGTGATTATTTGTTAAATGTTATCGATAAAAAGATAAATGAAATCAATTTAGTTTTAAATAAAAAGGAGATTCAATAATGTCTAATAATGTTAATAAAAGACTTGGTTATGCATCAAAATGTAGGGGGATTCCTAAGTACCCTGAGGAATTTACTGTAAATTTGGAAAAACCAGATAGTGTTTCAGATGATGATTTACAAAAATGGGATGAATCTATCAGACAATTTCTTAAAAAAATTGAATCAGATTAGTGTATAAAAAAATTTTTGAGAATGCCAATTTTGTAATATATTAGAATTTGGGCATTAAATTTCCATGAAATGATTAATTTCATCGATACTTTTATAAATACTTAAAACAAATATTTTATTACTGTTATTTTTAACAGTGGTAAATTACTTTTTTTGGGATAAGTTCCCATATGGATGTGGCCCTTGGTGGCTGAACAAAAAGGTGTTAATTTATGTATAAATATATTAGAGATGCGTGGAAAAATCCTGATGAGTCTTACGTACGTGAACTCATGTGGGAAAGAGCTCCTAAATGGAGAAAGCAAAAAGTAGTTCAAAGAATTGAAAGACCTACTAGACTCGACAGAGCTAGAAGTTTAGGTTACAGAGCTAAAAAAGGTTTTATTGTAGTAAGAACCAGAGTAAGACGTGGTGGAAGAAGAAAAACTCGTCGTTTCAATGGTCGTAAACCTAAAAGAATGGGTGTAAACAAAATTACCCAAGCAAAATCTATTCAAAGAATTGCTGAAGAACGTGTAGCTAAAAAATACCCTAACTTAGAAGTTTTAAACTCATACTGGGTATGGTCTACAGGTAAACATAAATATTATGAAGTAATTTTAGTAGATCCACAAAGTCCTTCTATCGTTAACGATAAAAAAATCAATTGGATTTGCTCCAAAAAACACACTAACAGAGCTCTCAGAGGCTTAACCAGTGCTGGTAACAAAGGACGTGGAATCAAATCTAAAGGAAAAGGCTCTGAACAAGCTAGAAGAAGAAAATTATAATTTTCTTCTAAATCCTTTTTTTTTGATTGATATGATTCATAATATTAAGTTTAGGGCTTTCGTTTATGAAAATGAAAGCGTTGATGATATTAGTCAAGCTATTTTAAATATTCTTCCTGAAGCTGAAATCGAAGCTGAAGAGGCTGAAGGATTACTTGAAAACAAGATAATAATTCTAACCGGAATTGTTTCTAAAAAACGATTCACAAAAACTTTTTTTAATACACTTTTAAAGTGGACCGACTTGGATAAACTCAACGGGGATTTGGAGCGCAAGATAGATGATAAAGGTAACTGGTTTTTAAGATTTGATAAATCTGACGCTCTAGATGAAATATGGACTATTAAGGATTCAGGAGATGCAATTCATTTAAAAGTTAAAATTGCAGCATTTCCTGCTAAAAAGCAGATTGCAGTGGATAAAGTCCGTCAAGCTATTTTAAATGATTGAAATGGAATTTGATGAGATAATTCATGAGCTTGAAAGCTTGTCAGATGTTGATTATGCTCAAAACATGAAGAATTTCGGCATTCAATATGTTAGAAGTTACGGTTTGAGAATACCTCAAATCAAAAGGATTGCCAAAAGCTGTGGTAAGAATCATGAACTGGCACAAAAACTGTGGAATCACGGATATCATGAAACCTACATTATGGCAACACTGGTTGAAGAGGAAGATAAGGTAACCTCGTCCCAATTGAATGAGTGGGTTGATGAGTTCTATTCATGGGATCTGGTTGACCAGGCATGCATCAATCTTTTGAGATTCATTCCCGAAGCTTGGGACAATATATTTGTCTGGTGCGATAGTGATAAGGAATTTACCAAAAGAACAGCCTTTAGTCTGATAGCAGTTTTGGCAGTTCATGAAAAAGATTTGGATTTCACCAGATATTTTGACATTCTAAAGGATGGTTCAAAGGACAATCGTAATTTCGTTAAAAAATCAGTTAACTGGGCCATAAGACAAATCGGTAAGATTGATTTTGAAAATAATCGAAAGGCAATTGAACTTTCCTATGAAATTCTTGAAATCGACTGCAAGTCAAGTAAATGGGTTGCTCGTGGAGCGATTAGGGAGCTTGAAAGTGAAAAAGTCCAAAATAAATTCAATCACTAATTGGTAAAGTTTATTTTAGAATAATTCTAATATATTAATTAGGTGATTTAATGGAAAAACAAAGCAAATACTTGATAATTCTCTTGGTGGCTTTGGTAATATGTATTGCTGTTTTCTGGTTTCAGTTCAACAATAATGTATCAACGGTCATTATTGTAAATGAAACTGAAGTTCAAGAAAACGGATCATTTTCAGGTTTGCTGATGGATGCATATGGTTATGGTGTTGCAAACAAGACCGTCACATTCCACAAGCCAGGATATGAAATGGGAACCTTGGTGGATGCAGTGACTGATGAAAATGGTGAGTTCACTATTGAAAATGCCGAATATTTGTCAGATGCTGGTGATGATAACTATTATGGAGACTTTACTTTTGCCGGTGATGGTAAATATGCTGGATGTACTTATGAAGGTAATGTTACAGTAGTTCCTAATTAATCAAAAGATTAATTAACTATGAATCCCAAAATAATATTGTAAAAAATATATTACAAAATATTATTTTTGGGAAATATCATGAAAAACAATATCGCTATTTTCAGAAAGGAACTGGGAATGACTCAAAAACAGCTTGCTCATGCAATTGGCATGTCAGTTGAAGATTTAAATGCAATAGAAAACAATACTCTTGAACCAACATTAATCGATGCAAATAATATTGTCAAGGCACTTAAAAAAGAATACATTGCCGAAGTGTTCATGTTAAAAGAATTAGATTAACTTAAAATTAAGTTATATTCTTTTGTGAAGCTTATGAACACTAGTAATATGCTTGTTTATAATCAATTTGTATGCTCATTTTTTGAATATTGCAATTTTTAAAAGTCTTAAATTAAAAATTTAACATTCTATTTTATTTTTAAAAGATAACGGTTTTAATTTTATTATATTGTGTTTTTTTTATAATGATACAATTCAAAAATATTTCAAATAGCTATTTATATATAATCTAAAAAGTAAAATATTATTAATTAAAATAAATTGAGGTAGGTTATATGAAAGGGCATGCGAAAGTTGTCATACTTATGTTTTCTCTACACTACTTTTTTTAGAAATCATGATAATTAAATATTTTCATCTATACTGGGTGAAACTGGGATGGTGGAAATACAAATCCTGAACATCTACTATAATCACTGACATAACCTGAACCAACTAATGATGCAAAGGTAACTACTTGAGTATTATTGGAAAAGTTGCAGGGTAAGATGCTGAAATTATTATAAACAATTGATGACAAGCAATTATTGTTACGCCAACAGCAACATGAAGCTGGTTAAAAGAAATCAGAAGTTGCATAATCCTGATTCACCATTGCTGCTTGGGGAAGTTAAAGAAAGCGATGTTGTAAAGGAAATTTCAGAACCTAGCTATATTGAAACTCATGAAAAAGTAGTACCACTTACACGTACTTTTCAATCAACTTTGTTATAGACTTTATCGGATGTGGTTATTTAATATTTTGGAAAAATTTTCACGAAAGTTAATTTGAATAGCTATTTAAAAAAATGAAATCAACTAAATATTAATGTTTATGAAAAATAGGTAATTTATGTGGCATAAATTGCTGTTTTCAGATTTCAAAAACAAGTTTCTATTTCAAAATGGTCGTCGTTAATGTTATTTGTTTTATGGGGCTGATTAACGAGAGGTGGTTTATTCGTATAGTATATGTGGTGGTATGGTTGTCTCATAAAGAAAATGATTATGGATATTTCCATAATCTAGAAAAATAAAAGTCCTGCAGTTCCAAGCATAACAACTAATCCTATAAGATCTTCAATTAAGTGTATGAAGTATGGTACAGCAACATTTTTTGTATGTATGTAGGTTATCGGCAGTATACAGCCGCCAACGCCCAGTGCAAGAATTAAAAATTTTAAGTCAAATCCGTATGCAGGAATGTGCACCAATGCAAAGAGTAACTGTGAAATGACAATTCCAGCAATTATTGCATTTTTACGTCCTAATGATTTGTATGTGAATGCAACGACTAATATTAAAGGTATGAGTTTGAACAGTTCTTCACCGACCAGTTGGATTATTAAGCCAATTATTAATACGGTTGGACTACCCTTCATTGCAGCATCCGTTGCAGTGTTACCAATTCCTCCGGTTAAAATAAAATTGATTATTGCTGATAAAATCATAACTCCGATTAGACCTAAAATTATTATTTTGATGTCTTTAACTTGTGGAACTCTAAAAATCATTGACAGATTACCTTTCAAAGCATAAATTATAGGAATTAATGTTGCAAAACAGACTATTAAAGCTTTTTGGATATGAAATCCTTCTAGAGGAACAACAAATGGTGTTATGAATGTGATTAAAAATCCTATAACTAATACTATAATCTTGGGAGTTGTAAGCTCTGGAATCCCGTTTAAAAAAGGAATATCATAATCCTTATTTTCATATTTGAAATATTCACTCATTTTTCTGTCTCCATTAAAAGTTAAAATAGTTTATATTTTTAATATTAATAAATTTGTTATAAATAGTTAACGAATGTTGTTTGCTAAAAGGTAACTGCAAGGACATAGAAAAGAAAGCAAAGAAATTAGGAAATGATAAGCTAGTAGCAATGTATACAATGGCCTTAATTAAAGACAACAAGTCTTTAGATTTTCTTCCAAATTATGTAATGCTAAAGAATGGAACCCAAATCGATAAAGCAGAATATGTGGACATGGCCATAAGAACTGAAAGCTATATCAGAGCAAACGGAAGGCTTCCAGCTATTGTCTATCGTAAGTCAACATTACCTGACTATGATGATTCAACAATGAAGTTATTTATAAAGACTTATAATTTCAAAGGTGATAATATTGATGAAGCTTTAGATGTTATAGCCAACAAGAAATTGTACAGTAAATACTTTGATTCACAAAAAACAGACAGGAAAATAATAACAGATGCTAAAGCCAGTAAAGGTTCCAATTGTGTTGACTGGGGACAAGTATATTATAGAATAGCTAAATCATTAGGTTATGATGTGCAGTTTGTGCGACAAGCTAGGGTCTCTTCTCTCCATCGAGTTCAGTGAGAATAAAGTATTCTCAATCCCTGTTGTGTGGGATTTCCCCCTCTGAAACTGTTAATCTAGTAATGGACTGACAGGTTGCATGACGATATGTCTAATTAAATATTTAGTATTCAAGTATTTAAAGGCTAGGGGAAGGACAAGAACGATTAACCTTCGGGTGAATGGTTGTAAGCATCGTGACGTCAACCGATAGGTGGAATACATTTGCTACAGAAAGCTACTATTGGATTGCAGATAGGAAATAAATACTGAATTGATATTTATATTTCACAACCCATAGATCTGCCGGTGTACAGACCGAATCGTCCCTTGTTCGCAACTGACAAGAGATCAACTTGGTAAATCCTTCACAGTCCACAAAACTTTTTTTTGTGGTAAGTCGAGCGTGAGCGAAACCTAATTCTGTGGAGGACAGAGGATTTCGAAGAAAAGCAAATGCTGTCAATGGTCGAAAGACCCATAGGAAAATAGAATGGAGAAATATAACTATGGACAGATACCAAAACCATAGTGTTTTGGCAGGGAAACCTGTGCCAACTTTCGAATGGTGAACAACATGCGTATAAAACGCGATTGTAAATAATAAACAATACTAGAAGGAATTGGTGACAAATAATGAGATTAACTCCAAATAACAATATTTGTGAGCCCGCGAAACCAATCACTACCGATTGGAGTTCCATCAACTGGAACAAACCCAATCGGCATGTAACTAGTTTACAAAGGCGTATATACCGTGCCAGTAGAGAAAATAATAAAAAGAAAGTCAGAGATTTACAAAGGCAAGTAATGAGATGTAACTCGTCCTTATTAATTTCAATAAGAAGAGTTACTCAAGAAAATAAAGGCAAATACAGTCCGGGTATCGATGGTTTTAGAGCCACTACTAATTTAGCCCGTGGTGAACTATATGATACTCTCAAGACGAAGAATATTAAACTCCATAGACCAAAGCCAGTACTTCGCAAATACATTCCCAAGAAGAACGGAAAATTAAGGTCTCTAGGTATTCCTACCATTAAAGATAGGATTTATCAAGAAATCATCCGTATGGCCATGGAGCCCGAATGGGAAGCAAAATTTGAACCAACAAGTAATGGTTTTCGTCCAGGCAGGAGGCAACATGACTCCGTAAGAAGAAATTACTACAATATCCAAAGCGGTAAATGGTGCTGGATATATGAAGGTGATTTCCAAGCATGCTTTGACACTCTGTCACATGGTTTTATTCTAAAACAAGTCCGTGATTTTCCATACTATAATCTTGTTAAAAGATTTCTAGAAGTCGGATTTGTGGACAATGGAATTCATTATAAATCATATGAAGGTACTCCTCAAGGAGGTCTTTTATCTCCATTGTTAGCAAATATCGCTCTTCACGGGATGGAAGAAGCACTGGGCATATCATATATGGCCTACAACAGGACAAGAAATGGGAAAACCGTTAAAGAAGTCGTGTCTAAAGGTAAATATCGTCTATCTCGATATGCGGATGACTTTTTAGTATTCGCACAGACAGAAGACGATATAAACAAAGTGCCTGAATTATTAGAACTCTATCTGGATGAAAGGGGTTTGGTAATGTCCAAAGAGAAAACCCAAATAACACATATCTCTGAAGGATTTGATTTCTTAGGCTTTAACTTCAGACGGGATAAGGATAACATATCTCGTGTTAGACCATCCAAGGATAGCCTGAAAAGTTTTAAAGAAGAAGTCGACTATATCTGTAAAACTACACATGGTCATAATGTCAGTCTTCTAATTGACAGATTAAATCCTGTAATCAGAGGTACTGCAAACTATTGGAGATATGCTGTTTCTACAGGTTACGAACTTGCCACTATGGACCATTATCTATGGAATAAAACATTCAATTTCCTAAAGAGACTTCATTCTAATAAAGGAAAGGGATGGATTAAAAACCGTTACTATCCTTTGTATGATGATGGCATACATCGTAATAACTGGGTTCTAACAGACCCGAAATCTGGCAAAATTCTGGAGAAAATGGCTTGGTTTAAACCTAGGAGATATATTATGGTAAAACATGATTATAGTCCATATGATGGTGATAAAAAAGCATATTTCGATTCTAGAAAGTCTAAATTTTCATTTTCTACTGGATGAAAGTTTGCTTGAGCCGTATGTCTCGAAAGGGACACGTACGGTTCTTAGGAGAGGGAAAGAAAGCAATTTCTCTCCCTTATCCGACGTCCATGTCAAATGCAGAGTTTCGGGAACTGGCCACATCAGATTAAGATT
>NZ_JAFUHT010000003.1 GCF_017468685.1 Methanobrevibacter sp. | reverse complement strand
CCTAATTTACCTTTTAGGGCAATTCTTCTTGCAAATATTGTTAACATATGCTGTGATGTATTATATATGGGTGTCTTTAAAATTGGATTGGGTGGTGCTGCATTAGCTACTACAACCGGCTATGCAGTAGGTTCCATATTCATATCATATTACTTCTTTAAATCAGAACGTACTTTGCAGTTTATCAGATTAAAATTAAACTCCATTTTTGCATATCTCAAAGAGATTATCACTTCAGGTTTTTCTTCAGCCTCAACCCAACTGTATTTAACTTTAAAATTATTTGTTTTAAATTCATTGATAGGAATTTATATTGGAAAGTCAGGTTTGGTTGCATTTGGAATCTGTTATAATAGTCTATTTATTTTGTATATGTTTTTAATTGGAACTGCTCAAACAATGTCTCCAATCGTATCAGTTTACTTTAAAGAGGAAGATTATTCTGGAGTTAACTTTATTCTTAAAAGATCTTTGAAGATTGTTTTGGCTTCAAGTCTGATACTGTCAGCATTATTTATTGTTTATCCTCAATCCTTGCTAATGTTGTATAGTGTTAAAAATCCTGCTGATGTTCCTGTTGTATTGAATGCTTTAAGGATATTTGCAGTAAGTTATGTTGGAACAGCTATTACATTTTTATATACTTTCTATGCTCAGGCTATTCAGGAAAATACAATTTCAACCTTAATTTCATTATTGGAAGGTTTTATTCTTCCTGTTGCATTGTCATTTGGATTGTCCGCAGTGTTGGGTGGAGATGGAATTTGGATTTCCTTTGCAATTGTTGAAGCAATAACCATCTTATTTATATTTACATATTCAAGATATTACAATAAGAAGAGTAATGGAGAATATAAGGGCTTTTTCATCAATAGGATCAATGATAGTGAAAATGTGTTTGAACATACTATAAATGGCAATATTGAAGATGCTGTGAGTTTGGCTCGTGATGTTCAAAATTATTTAAAGGACTCAAAATCATCAGCAATCGTTGCTTTGGCAATCGAGGAAATGTTGGTTAATATTATCAATACTAATGAAAAGATTGATTTCATTGATGTTATTGTCAGAAACAATGAGGATAATGTTTTAGTTTCCATTAAAGATAGTGGTGTTGAATTTAATCCGATTGTTGAAAATGATGATTTGAAATTTGACAACATTGGCATGTTAAATAAAGTTGCAAGTAAAATTGATTATTCAAGGGTTTTAGGATTAAACAGTACTGTAATAACTATTGATGAAAATAATCATTAATAATAATGGAATTATAAAATTAAAATTAATAACAAAAGTTTTATTTATAATTTCAAAAATAGATTTATATGAAAAATATTTTTCAAAGAGCCCTATAAGTATACAATATTTTAATCTTATTTGGAAACATAACATCTATTTTTAAAAAATTAGTAAAATAAAGCAAGAGCTCAATAATAAGAATAGAGTTATAAAAAACCCTAAACTATTATTAAAATCGGAACCTAAAATAAATTCCTTTAACTAAACAGGTGAGTAATAATTAATTTTTTTTAATATAAATAATTTTTTAAAAAATATAAAATTACAGATTATTTAAAGAGTTAATTATGGTAAATATAAAAAATACTTTTTTTAATAGAATAAGCACTTTATAATAAGAATAGGGTTAAAAGAACCCTACAATTATTAATAGTCGAAACTAAAATTAATTTCAACAAACCTCAATATTTAATACTTATTTTTTTTAATATATAAATTTATATTATTGCATTAAAAGTAATACTTTATATAGTAAAAGTAATACATAATAGTACTCTGGAACTAATAAAAATTTAAAATAAGTTTAGGAGAAATTAAAATTATAAAACAAACCTCAAAATATATTTTTACTCCTAAAGGAGGTGAATTGATGGTAGAAATGCTTTTTGACTGCATTATTTTTTTAACAGTCACTTATGTTCCTGCCTATATCGGTTAGGGATATAACAAGCATTTCTAATTAATGATTGATATGAATCAAATCGAGGTTATAGTTTTCAAGGTGAGGATTTCTAAAAAACGAAATTCTATGAAGTGGAGTTATAATGTGTGACATTATTTGACGAATTGATTGAGTTGATTAGGTGGACACCAATCCACCATACCATCACTTAAATATCATAATAAATATTTTTAATACATTTCAAGTGAAATATCCAAGATAATAATAGTGTGAAATACAATTAATTAGGTTTTTAGATTGTAATTAAAAGTTTTTTGAAAAGAAGAATCATATCGTGCGATTAATTTAATATTTAATTTTGGCAAAAAAAGTAAAATTAATTTCAGAACTATAAGTGTTCTGAAACTCTATCTTTAATGATTTCATACAATCTTTTATCGATTCCTAACGGTTCGGTTAAAACGATTTCACCATCGAATTCAAACTCTTCATCATCATGGTCATGATGGTGGTGATGATGTCCGTGACTGTGTCCATGATCATGGTCGTGTCCGTGGTCATGATGGTGGTGATGATGACCAGATACTGCTTCAGCATCAAAATCGCTTTCTATACCAAGTAATCCCGGAATGTCCCTTTTTGTGTGAAGACCATGTGCCACGAATACTGGCACTACAATGATTTTTTCCAAATCATTTTCACTTGTTAATTTGTTAATTGTTTCAGGAATACCTGGTTTTCTGATTTCCATGAATCCGTATTCTACAGGATATTCTGGAAATTCCTTTTCATACATTTCTTTATAAGCTTTAATTACTTCTTCACCATCATCCAATCTGGAACCGTGGCTTAAAAGTAAAACTCCTGTTTTCTTATCAGACATGTTTTATCATCCGTTAATTTAATTATAATTAATTTTTAAGTTAAATTCATTTAAGTTATCTTGATTGAAAAATTTTTCAAAAAAATATATGATAAACTTATAATTTCTCATTTATCATATCAGCTAAAATGTCTATTAGTATATCATCAGCTTTTATTGGCTCCGGATATAATATTTCACCGTCAAACTCAACAGGAGTCAAATCATGCTCATGGTCATGGTCTCCATGGCTGTGACCGTGTGAATGTTCATGAGATTCTAAAAATCCTAAGATATGTGGAATGTCATGGGTTGTGTGCATTCCAGGAGCAATAAATACAGGCACTACAACCAGTCTTTCCAAATCGTTTTCATCTACCAGTTTATCAATAGATTCCGGTATGCTTGGACCGCATAATTCCATGAAACCAAAACTTGATGGGTATTTGCAGGTTTTTTCGAACTTATTGTATAATTCTGTTGCAAATTCCTTATTGTAGTTTAATCTTGACCCATGGGTTACAAGTAGAATTCCGGTTTTCACATCTCCAAGCTTGGACTCTGATAGAGCTTCTAATATTCTCTTATCAATAATATCTAAGAGCTTGTCTCTCGGACCGATTGATGGCAATAATTCTATTTCACCATCAAAGTCAACATCAGGAGCAATTGAGAGATAATGTTCAGCTGGGTAATTGCCGTCAGGACATCTCGGATCGGTTTCTAAAGGTTCAAGGCCTAACAATTGTGGAATGTCAATGTTAGTGTGAATTCCTGGTGCTAAAAATACTGGTAGGGCAATGATTTTTGCCAAATCATCCACTTGTCCTTTCAATATTTCTACAGCACCTGCAATTGTAGGCTCAGACACTTTCATGTATCCGATTTCAGTTGCTATGCCTGTTTTTTTGATAAATTTCTCTTTAATTTCTGTAAATACTTCTTCAGCATATGGCAAGGTACTTCCGTGGCTTACAAGTATTACAGCAGTATTATTTGATAACTTTGAATTTATATCCATAGGAGATTACTCCATCCTCTCCATCTTCTCTTACTCTTCTAAATACCATTTCTACATCGTCACCGATTTCTAAAGTTTCAACATCACAATCTACTAATTGTGAGGTTAATTTTGCACCTTCTTCAAGTTCAATTACAGCTACAGCATATGGAGCTGATTTTTTAAAGTCATCAGGTGCTGATCTAATTACTGAGTAAGTATAAATTTTACCTTTTCCGGAAAATTGGAAAGGTTCAAGATCTCCTTTTCTTCTACAATTAGGACAAACTACACGAGATGGGAAGAATACTTCACCACAAGTGTTACATTTTGAACCTATAAGATTATATCTTTGTTGTATATGACGCCATGTTCTTACAGTATCAGACATGTAATGCCTCCATAATTTTCAATATGTATAGTTTATTCGCAATAATATAAATAACTATTTTTTTTATTACTCTTTTCCACATTTTCACAAAATAGTATTAACATAATTGTGCAAAATCATACAGTCGCACTTCAACAACTAATTTATAAATTACTAGCTAAATTTTTAAAAATGAAACCTAAAAAATTAGACTCAAAAGGTAACATAATTGTTGGAACAACAGCAATTTTAGTTGTAGCTCTCTTGATAGTTTGTATTTTTGTTGTAACTACTATAAATTTTATTCAAGACTCTAATATTGACTCACAAGCAAATGATAATTTCAAATATATTATTGATGATTATTCAGCTAATTTAGAAGTTTTAGGTCGTGATGCAATTGCTGAAGCAACTCAAAAGGTATACAACGGACTGCCAGTTAGAGATAGTGAAGATCAGATTAAAAAGAATTTGAACAACCTTCTAGAATCTAAAAATGAAGAATTTAAAGATAAATATGATATTGACATTTCCTCTGAAGCATTATCTGTTGAAAATACCGATTCTCCATGGAAAGTGTTATTCAAAGTAAAACTTGAAGGCAGAAAAGGAAATGAACATTTCTCAAAAATTGTTGAGAGAAATGCCTCTGTTGAAGGTCTAAGAGACCCATTACCTATTGCAAAGCTAACGATAGCCTCCGGAATTATGGCGTATGATGATAAAATACATTACAAGACTGCATTATCTGCTTATATGCTATTACATAATTTTGACTCTCCAGAATCATATATTGAAGCAACAGCACCGTTGACTATTAAAAAATGCCCATATGACCCTTATATTCACCATGGCGACCCTGGTGTCTTAAGAGATTGTCTTGATACGGGCTATTTTCATGAAAGTGCCGACGGAAGCTGTTATTTATGCCGATTGGAAGGTAAAGGAAAATGTCCTCATTATGGTTTTGAAGTATTCATACAGACTCACACTCCACTTGGAAATGAATCTTTATCATGTTCAGACCATGTTGTGTTTGCAGACCATTATAACGGAAACAAGATAAATCCCGATGATTGGGACAGTTTGATTTTGGATAATTCTCACAGAAAAAAATACGGGTTGATTGGAAATGAAAGTTATTGAAATTGGTATAATACTAATCATAATCTTAATGATTTTTGGAGTGATTTTAACATCGATGGAAAATGCAACTGAAAAAATATCAAAACTTCAGGAAACGAATAATATGGAAAAATCAGTCAGTGAAATTGCAGACAATCTAATCAATAATCCCGGCGTACCAGATAACTGGAATGAATACAATAAGGGCACACCAGGTCTTGCAATTATAAATGATGATAATCAGGTTGTTCCGAATAGCGTCTCCTATGCAAAATTAATTGCACTTGGTAAAAATTATGATGAACTAGTATCCAAAAAACTTTTCAGCTCAAAAATACACACTTCAATGGAATTAATTCCACAAGAAAGCACAATTTCAAGTGTAAAAATTGGAGATTACGACAGCAGTGACAATGTATTTTCCATTACAAGAATGGTTAAATGTGATTTCTACAAAAGCTATGTCATTAAAGACTTTCAAAATCCCGGAAAATGCAATAAACATCACTCACAAAAAGACCATAGCTGCACGAACTTTAAAATTTTCCCTGGAAATTTAAAAAAGTCAGATTTTTATTTATTAATCGATGATGAAGAAACATATGATTTATCATATATTGTAGATACAACAAGAGTGGTTAAAGGAAGATATTGGGAAAATACATTCTCTGATATGATTTATCTAAATGATAAAATTGACTTTTATGATGATACAAGTGCTGTAGTTTTTGTTCATCTTGACAAAGCCCATCCTAAGGCCCTAATAGTTTCTGTACCAAAAAACTTTGATGTAAACTTTTTAGAATATGATTACTTTAGAACAAATGAATGTGAATTCACATTAAAGGCATGGTACTAAATTAAAACACCCAACAATAACAAAGAAATTGAAATTAAAATCAGACTGGAAATTGAATCTGTTATACTGGTTGAAATAGGAATTACAATATTATCCGGGTCTAAATTATTATATGATGTTATTGATACATAATAAACAATTATTACCATTATTGCAACTAAAATAACACCGGATAATGTTGATATTTCAACAATTTTATCAAATCCAACTCCAACAACTCCAAGTGCATATGATGAAGTTTCAGCCAAAAGACCTATTAATGGGAATACTATAACGGCTAAGATAAAGCTGATGATGAAGTTGTGAACAGCTTCTCCTTCCGGTTTTTTAAACGGTTCTACTAAACCGGAGTGAAGACCTGATGATAATCTTGCTCCTAAAATACTTATCAGACTTCCGCTTTCACCTGAAAACAGTGGAAGCAATGTTAATAAACTTGGATTTGTAAGCAATGTTTCAACAGCTGAATTTAAAACTCCACCTGCAGCACCTCCTAGCAATGAACATAAAAGCAAAACTGGTGTGGACTGTTTTAAAATAGTATTTGTCTCATAAGATAATCTGTAACAATAAATAAAACTAACAATAATGGCTATTAATATTATTACAAGGATTATTTCTTTAAATATAAAATTAAAGTTTATAGCCTGTAATATAAAAATTGATGCAATAATCGCCGGCAATGTGAATAAATCACCAAATGCTGCTATTATAGGACTGGTTATATTATCCGGATCCCAACCATGCTCAAAACTTTTAAATGAGACAAGCATGGTAATTGGAAGCATGATTAAATTTGATATTATTCCCGCTATTACACAAATCAATATAAAATCGATTAAATCAATAGAAGGTTGGTGTAGAATAATACATAATATTTTTGCTACAATAGCTAAAAATAAAGATAATACCAATGTTAAAACAAATGATGAGAATATATTATAATTTAAATCCTCTGAAAATTCAAATTTTGGTGATATTATACCGATGTGCAAGTTTGTTGATAATCTTGAGGCAAAAGAACCAAAAATGTTTCCTCTCATGCCTATTGCTCCAGGAATAATAACAAGTAAACCTGGGAATGCCTCTAAAAAGAAAGTCATCTTACCTAAGATAACACCTGCACATAAATCTCCAATTGCACAAATCAAAAGTGCAATAAGACTTTCTTTGATTATAGAGCCATGTTCTTCAACAAAATCAGGAAATGTTGAAAATACAGATAGTGGAGTGCGAATCTTCTTCTGTTTGCCTGTCACACATATCACTACCTATTATCATTTTTATCACTTCTAATCGTCTTCTAATTCTTCTGGAATATCTTCAAGTGAACAGGTTCCTGCTGCTAATTTTTCAAGTAAATCAGCACCTTCATCTGTTCCTTTTAAAATTAATGTATCATTTGGAAGTAAGGTTGTATATTTATCCGGTCCATAAATCCAGGATGTACCTCTTCTAATTGCAATAACCCTCATTCCAGTACGGTTAACTAACAATAAATCTCCTAATGTGTTATTAGCTAAATCAGAATTTTCTTCAATTGTAACCCTTACAATACTTTTATCTGATTCTTCCATAACCATTTTAAATACAGGATGTGGTTTAAAACCAATAATTACTAAATCAGCTAAATCTTTTGCAGCATTTGCTATACTTTCAGCAGCTTCTGCAATTTCAAGTAATGCGGTCAGTTTTTCTGCATCTTCATATGATCTAGCAGCAACCAGCGATTCCTTTTTAATTTCGTAATTCATGGAGTTAACTTCATTTTCAAGTGCAATAACTTCTTCAGCTGCAGTTTTACTATTGAATAAAATAGCTGAATAAGCCAAATCGACCATTAACTCCGACATATTTTTCATTTCTATTAAAAGATTTTTAATTGACAATTCAAACTCTCCTAAAGATCATTTGGATTAGTTTTTAATAAGCATGCTTTTCTAAGTTTTAATAAAGTTTTCTTTTTTGTTTTTAAATCTTCAACATCTTCTATGATATTTTCTAAAGGTTCTCTAATGTATTCAACTGTATCTTTTTGGTGTAACCAATGACAGTTAGTACAGTTCCATACACCTTTTCCTTTTATCCATTCTCCACCAGTTGAAGAGTCTCCACATGGGTAAAATGGACAATAACAGAAATCACAGTATTGACCATCAAAGTGACATGGATAAAATTCACATTCACGATTTGGTCCATGCCCGACTTCGCCATTTAAAAATTTTTCATAATGATTTTGTGATAATGGATGTATTTTTGACCTAATAACATATCCTCTTGGTGTTACTAACTTATCATCTTGAACATAAGTTATATCATTACCAACAAGTAATGTACAAGACATGTTAACAATGTCTTCAGTTAAATCTTTAACTTTAACTATTGTTGGCTTTGGAGGTTCATAAGTACTATCAATTATACCTATTAATGCATCTTCACCTTTAATGTCTAAAACACATTCTTTAAATCTTCTAAATGGTTCTTTACGTGTTTTACTAATCGGATTATAAATTGCAACAATCAAATTAGCTTCAAGAGCATATCTTAATTTTTTTTCAATTTCAGACATTGGAGTTAAGATATTACTTAAGCTAATTGCTGCAAAATCATGTAAAGGAGCACCTAAATGACTTGATGCATAATTAAGTGCTGATACTCCCGGATAAACTTTTATTTCAACATTTTCATATTTACTAACTATTTGATATAACACATTAGCCATTCCAAAGACACCGGGATCTCCGGAACTAATTAATGAAACGGTCTGGCCTTCAAGACTTTTTTTAATAGCAAACTCAGCTCTGGCTATCTCATCACCCATTCCTTTTTTAACTACTTCTTTACCTTCTATTAAGTCTTCAATTTGGTTAATGTATTTTTTATAACCAATTATAACATCAGACTCTTCAATAGCTTTTATAGCTCCTAAAGTCATGTTGTCTCTATTTTGACCAATTCCTATTACATTAATCATTTTATCACTAGTATAATTTTAAAATAGAAGTTATTGTAACTGTATCTTCATCTACTCTTAAGCCGTCTCCTTTATAGCTAGCCTGTCCAGTTGCTATTACTTTGTAAGATGGGTCCTGACTAATTACTATTTGACCAGATGTTGAATTTGGAGAAGCATAACCTAATGCCTCAATATTTACGGTTAAATTCTTGTTATCTGTATCATCATAAGTGGTTAAATTCATTGAATCAACATTGACCCCATCCACTTTCGATAGCGTTTCCATTTTAAGAGCTACATCCTTTTTATTGGTAATGTTAACTGGAGTTGGATCTTTAATCAAAGCTTCATTAACTTTTTCAGGGCTAAATATTTCTTGGATTTTTGAAATTTGCATATCAATTAATCCCTGAACATTTGGAGCTTCAGCTGTAACAATAGTATATGAACTAAAAAGACCTAATTCAAAAAATACAATAAATAACACTATTATTAATACAACTCTTAGTATTTTATTCGCCATTTTATCACAATCATAGATTATATAATATGTTAAATTTTATGTTTTATATATAATAAATCTAACTCAATATTATACGTTAAAATCAATAATGACTTTTAAAATTCTCAAAGTTTATTAACATAGAAAAATAAAATTTTTATCAATATGTCAACTAATAAAATTCTATTGAAATTTGCAAAAAAGGGAATAAACCTATCACCTGAAGCTTATGATAAAGTCATTAATGCAGAAAATCCTGTAGATTTTGCATCAAATTTAATAGTTAAATTAAAAAGCGATAAATTTACATCAAAAGACTTAGTGTCAGTTAGCGGTGAAACGGTTGATGAATTAACTGGCAAGAAAACAGCACCAGAAAGCAACAATCAGGATACTTTAATTCAGCAAAAAATCAAAAAAACACCACAACCAATAAACAAACCTAAAATTGAAAAAACAGTTAATAAAACACCACAACCAATAAACAAACCTAAAATTGAAAAAACAGTTAATAAAACACCACAAAAAGTAAATAAACCTAAAAATGAAGTACCAAAATCAGATGAAAAACCACAAGTAAAAGATACTAAAAAGCCTGATTCAATTAATGACCTTAAAAAGGAATCTGATAAACCTGAAATTTATGTAAATGAGGCTATCAAGGAAGCATCCGAAACTATTAAGGATGCTAAAATCAAGTTTAAAAGAAATGAACAGAAAACAAATGTTGAATATGATTTTAAAATCATTCAGGATACAAGTAAAAAATCATACACCAGTGGAGAGCTTGAAAACCTGATTGCATACTTTAAAAGCAGATATGAAAAGCTGGCAAATATTCTGTCCAAAAGACCCGAACTTAGAAACTATACAAAAATTTCCGACATTGATGATGGAATGGATAGTTTAAGTTTGATTTTAATGGTTAAAGAAATAAGATCCAGTAAAAATGGTCATAAGCTAATAGAATTTGAAGATGATACTGGTAGCATGACCATATTATTCTCCAATAACAATGATGAATTGTTTGCTGAAGCTGAAAAACTTGTAAGAGACGAAGTGGTGGGCGTAATTGCTAACAAAAGTGATGATCCAGGATTTGCATTCGGTCAGCAAATCATTAAACCTGGTGTCTTAAGAGTTCCTGATAAAGAAATGGACTTTGGAATAGTATTCTTATCAGACGTTCACATTGGAAGTTTAACATTCCTGGAAGATGCATTCCAAAGGTTTATCGACTGGATTAACTGTGACTTTGGAACAGAAGAACAAAGAAGGGTTGCAGAAGATGTCAAATATCTAATTATTGGTGGAGATATTGTAGATGGAATTGGTGTATATCCTAACCAAGACAAGGAACTTGCAATTAAAGATATCACAGAGCAATATAATGAGGCTGCAAGATTTTTAGGAAACATCAGAAGCGATATTAAAATTATTATTGCGCCTGGAAACCACGATGCATCAAGAGTTGCTGAACCACAGCCTGCAGTACCGGAAGAATATGCTAAAGCATTGTATGAACTTGACAACGTTGAATTCATTTCAAATCCTGGTGTCGTCTCACTCGATGGAATAAATGTTTTAATATACCACGGACGTAGTTTTGACGACTTGGTTATGGCAGTGAAAGACTTTGAATATGAAAAAAGTGAAGTTATAATGGAAGAACTATTACAGAAAAGACACTTGGCACCAATTTATGGAGAAAGAACTCCTCTTGCTTCAGAACTTGAAGATTATCTTGTTATTGATGAAGTTCCTGATGTTTTCCATACAGGACACATACACATTAACAGTTATAAAAGATATAAAGGAGTTCATTTGATTAATTCAGGTACATTCCAGACTCAAACAGAATTCCAGAAAATTTATAATATTAATCCAACACCAGCTGAAGTGCCTATTCTTCATAAAGGTAAATATAAACATTACAAATTCTTATAGAGGTTGATTATGAAAAAAAATATTGCTGAAATAATTAGTGTTTCAAATGAAATTTATGATAAAGGTTTAGTTTCAGGTAAATCCGGAAACATTAGTGCCAGATTTGGAGATGTTGTAGCGATTACTCCAACTTTAAAATCATTATCCAATTTAAACGAAGAAGATATTGTTCTTGTTGATATGGAAGGTAACGTTTTAACAAAAGGTAAACCTTCATCCGAAGTAAATATGCATTTAGAAATTTACAAAAAAAGACCTGATGTTAATGCAATTGTACACACTCACTCTCCATACGCTACAGGATTTGCTTTTTCTGATAAAAAGCTCAAAAGACTAGAAGGCTTTGGAGAAATTAAAAATCCCTATTTATCATCCATTGAATATGCAAAGCCAGGAACAGATCAACTTGCAAAAAGTGCTAGTGAAGGTATAGGCAGTGAAGACGTTTTAATATTAAAAAATCATGGTGTAATTTGTGTAAGTGACAGTTTAAAAGAAGCAATGTTGCTTGCAGTATTTGTTGAAGAGACTGCAAAAACTCAATTTATTTCATTAATGTTAAATTCAGTTGAAGATAATGTTTAATCTTCATCTGAAATTACATCGCTTTTATTTCTATTTTTCATTCCTTCTTCAATCATTTTAATGATTAATCCGGATAATGAAGTATCTTCATCAATTGCTAATTTCTTTAATTCTTTTTTTAAATCTACAGGTAAGTTTATTGTAGTTTTGCTTATATCTGACATATATAATAATTCAATTTAACTTAATATAAATTTTTCTACAAATAAATTTTCAATCACCACAAACTATTTAAATCTATTACGAACAAATATATCATTTAATAGTTATTTTACTTGTTTTAATTATTATATTTTGGAGGGAGTATAAATGAGTAATCAAGCAATCGAAGAAGTATGTGAAATTCTTGACTATATTTCAGATAATAATACTGTTCCTCGTAATATTAGAGAAGCAGCTAATCAGTCTTGTGATTTATTAAAAGATGATGAGCAAGACCAATCTGTAAGAATAAGTACAGTTTTAGGAAAATTAGATGAAATCAGTAATGATCCTAATATTCCTGTTCATGCAAGAACTTTAATTTGGGAAGTTCTTTCAAAATTAGAAGCTATTTAAATAGCTTTTTTATTTACTATTTTTTTAAAATTTAAACTTAGATATTATCCTGATGCAGCAATTGATATTGTAACGCCATCATAAGATGTTTTTTTATAAATCAGTTTAGAATCAAAACCTGCCATAATTAATGCTGATGGCTCACAGACACCATATATTCCAAATTTTGAATAAACAAAATCTGATTTACTAACATCATTTGACTGGAATAATTTCAATTTATCTAAGCTGACAAAATTAACGGGTATATCTAATTTTTCAGATAACTCCAATATTCCTTTTTCGTCTTTTTTAATTTCTGCTGAAGAAAGCATGTTAACTCTTGATGATAACATATTCAAATCGTTTAATGATTTTTTAAGACCTTCATATATGTATTTACATTCTTTACCACGTCTGCAACCAATTCCAACTACTATCTTTTTTTCCCTTAAAATTATTTTATGCTCATCCAGTGTGACATGTATTTCATCTGTATTAATTTTTGATGAATAATATATTGAAACATTAATTTCAAGTGTATTGTTGTTCAAATATTCGAATAAATAATTAAAATTTTTATTAGGATTTATTGTAATTGAAATTTCACGGCCTTCTAAAATAGATTTATTGAAAAATAAAATTTCTTTTGTATCATCTATTGATAAATATAAATCACGTGCTAAAACATCAATTCCCAATTTCTTGTTAACATCAGTGGATGTTGTAATAACAGGTGTTGCTCCAATCAATCCTGCAATTTTATTGGTTAATTCATTTGCGCCACCAAGATGACCTGATAATGAAGATATTACGAATTTTCCATTGTCATCAATGTTCAAAACTGCCGGGTCAGATACTTTTGACTCGATTAATGATGCAATTGATCTTATTAAAATTCCAGATGCCATAATAGCAATTATACCATCATATTCACTAAATAAAATTGGAAAATATTTTTTAACATTTTTATGATACAGATCACATTTAATTATTGTTGAATCTGAATTTAGTTTTTCTTTTAAACTTAAAGCCAAATCTTGACCTTTATCAGATACAGAAATTATCGCTAGTTTCATAATATCACATTAATCAATGTAAATAACAATATTATTGTTATTGTAAATAGCAAAATTGTCAGTTTGGATAAATTAACAGCTTTAGAAATATCATCTTTTGTTATAACTTTATTGTCATCACCTAAAATATAAGTATCTTTTTTAATTAATTGAATGTTTAATGCACCAGCTGTTGTTGCCATAGTAAAACCTGAATTTGGTGATGGACATTTTCTTGCATCTCTTCTCATTATTTTATATGCATTTTTTCCATCTAAATTAAGTAAAAAAGCTGAAACAACAACAAATAAACCAGCAATTCTAGCAGGAATATAATTTAAAATATCATCTATTTTTGCAGGTACATATCCGATGTTTTTCAGTTCTTCTGTTTTATAACCAAGCATTGCATCCATAGTATTTGAAATTCTATAAAACATTGGTATTAACAATAAATAATATAAATTATCATTAATTGGATAATATAATATTATTAACCCGAATATAAAATAATAAAATACTGGTGCTATATATGAATCAGTTATATTTTCAGTCAGACTTTCAATTGTGGCAGATACAATAAACGATTCTGTTAGTTCATTTGTATCACGACTTACCAGATAAGATACAAGCTGTCTTGCTTTATCAATACTCACATCAAATGCTTTTTTAACATCAACTGCAGTTTGCAATAGCATTTTAACAGAAAATGTTGAAGATAATAATATAATGAATATAATAATAAACAATAATAAATTAATTGATGAAATTAAATAAATAATATATAAAATTACACTTGAAACAATACACACTCCTAATATCACAAAAAGTCCTGATAATTTATTTTTAAATCTTATAAACTTGCTTTTGAAGAAATTAATCATAGAACCAATGATCACAACAGGATGTATTTTTGTTGGTAATTCTCCAAGTATAATATCCACTGTCAATGACAACAATAAGGCAAATATAATAAATAAAAACAAATTAAATGATGTAATACTGCTTATTTTAGTTAATAGTATATCATTAAGTAAATTATTATATTCAATCATAGTTTAATTTATATAATTAAAAAATAAATAATTTATTATAAATTTTTTTAAATAAGATGATATTATGAATCTCGAAGAAAATGTAAGACAATGGTTATCTGATGAAGATTTCCTAAGAGAAGTTAAATATGATGAAAATGCTGATTTTCACTATATCGTTGAGTTTCCAAAAGATAATATTATTGATGTTGTTAAACCGTCAGGTAAAGACTGTGTGATTATTGCCTGTGCTACTCAAGTTGCTCCACAGCATCTTGATTTAATGAATAAAGCTGATAAAAAAACTCAAAAGGATTTTATCATGGAATTGAACTTTGGGTTGAATAGTTTTTTAGTTGACTATGAACTTCAAGTTTCACAGGATATTTTGCAACAATTTGTTATTACTGATCAAATATTTGAAGATGGTTTAACTAAAAATGAATTGATTAGAACTCTTAAACGTGTTTTTAAATCAAAATTACACTGTATTTGGTTAATCGACCAGAAATTTGGTTCTTTACCTGTAAATGTAACTCATTCTAATGAGAATGATATGTTCATTTAGAGAGGGAGAGGTGTATTTCAAGTGAAACACATTTGCGGATATTCTATGGACTGAAGGGGTATATTTCAACTGTAACACTTGAAATTTATCTTTATTAATTTTGATTATTTTTTGGTTTTGACGACCTCAAATTCTTTTTTTTAAAATTTTAATTTTTTTAAACATATTTTCAATTTTTTTACACTTGAAATTCACCTCTTCATTTTTGGTTTTTTCAAAAAAACATTACACTTGAAACAGACCTCTCTGTCTTTGTGATCAATCGTGATAATTTTTTCAATGATGATGTTATTTTCATTGATTAATGGATTTTAAAGATTTTGAGTATAAATGAAATACACTTGAAATTCTTATCTTATATTTGAAATAGTTTAATTTCATATTTAAATAATATTCCTCTAAAATATTATTAATTTTATTTTTAAGAAAATATTGTTTTGTTTTGTATTATTTAATGTTATATAAATTGTTTTTATCTATTTTAAATAATTTTAATTAGTTTTTTTATTTTAATTTTTCATGATTTTATTACACTTTTATTATTTTGTAATAAAAAACTTTATTTAATAGCTATATTATATTATTAACACTGGAAATTATACTCATTACATTTTTGATATTTACTTATTATGAAGGTGAAAGAATGGGCAATATTTTTGAAGATGAAAAACTTTTTACTAAAAGACGAAAAAATTTAATTTTTAAGGATAAAAAACCTTTGGATCATAGATTTTTACCAGAAAAACTTGTACACAGAGATATTCAAATTAGAGAAATTGCTAAACATTGGGTAGATGTTTTAGATGATGTTACTCCTTCAAATGTAACTTTATATGGAAAAACCGGAACTGGTAAAACTGCAGCTTCTAAATTTGCACGTGAACAGCTTTTAGAAGTTGCTAACAAGGAAAATATTTTTGTTAGAATTGAATATATCAGATGCACAGACTTCACAACAGAATATCAGGTCATTGCTGAATTATGTAACAGGCTTGGCCGTGATGTTCCTAGTCGTGGATGGACAAAGGCAGAAGTTGTTAATGCTTTTAGAGGATTATTCAGAACAAATGCATTCGGAAAAAAATTACATTTAATTGTTATTTTAGATGAAATTGATATTTTACTTGATAAAGACGGTGACGGAATTTTATACACTTTAACAAGAACTGATAATGTAGCTGTTTTATCAATTAGTAATTATTTAGACTTTAAAAACTTAATTAAATCTAGAGTAACCAGCAGTTTAAATGATAAAGAAATTGTTTTTCCACCTTATGGAGCAGATCAATTGTCTGATATTTTAACCGAAAGAGCTGAATTGTCATTCAATGAAAATGTATTGGAAGAAGGTGTTATACCATTATGTTCAGCTATGGCTGCTAAAGAAGAAGGTGATGCTAGATATGCACTTGATTTATTAAAAAATGCTGGTGAATTAGCTTTTGATGAAGCTTGTAATGTTGTAACAAGTGATCATGTAAAAAGAGCAAAAGATAGGATAGAACATAATAAAGTTAGTGAAATTTTATCCACTTTACCACTTCAACAGCAAAGACTTCTTGAAGCTATTTTAACTTTAACAAAACAAAAAGAAGAAATAACTTCAGGTAAGCTTTATGAAGCATACACTGATATTTCTAAAAAAGATGCAGTGACTTATAGGAGAATCTTCGACTTTATAAATGAACTTGAATTATTGGGTATTATTTCCACAAACACTGTATCACGTGGACGTGGAAAAGGAAGAACAAATATAATCAAGCTTCAATGTGATGAAACTTTACTTGAAACAGCAATATATTCTATTTAGGGTTGTTTTTAATTAAAGTTTTTAATATTGCCATTCTAACAGGTACTGCATTTGCTGCTTGTGTGAAATACTTATTGTATTTTGTATCGTCCACATCAGTATCTATTTCATCAATTCTTGGTAGTGGATGCATTACTATCAAATCTTTTCCTTCTAACATATTTTTATTGATAATGTAAGCACCTTTTATTTTCAAGTAATCATCAATGTCACCAAAGCGCTCTTTTTGAATTCTGGTAACATATAATACATTTACATCATCAATGATGTCTTCAATATTTTCAACCTCTTCATATTCAACATTTGTTTTATTTAAATCATGAAGAATTTCCTGAGGCATTCTAAGTTCAGGCGGTGAAACTAAGTATATTTTCACATTATTGAATAAACTTAAAGCATGTGACAGGGAATGAACTGTACGACCAAACTTCAAATCACCTATCAAAGCAATTTTTAAATTATCAATAAATCCAATTTCATTTTTAATAGTGTATAGATCAAGCAATGTTTGTGTTGGGTGCTGCCCTGCACCATCACCTGCATTAATAACCGGAACATCAACAATATCTGATATGAATTTTGATACCCCTTCAAGTTCGTGTCTAATGACAAGTGCATCACTGTATCCTTCAAACATTTTTGCGGTATCCGCTATACTTTCACCTTTTGAAACGGAACTTGATCCGCTACTTGTAAATCCTATACATTGACCATTCAAACGTTTCATTGCTGTTTCAAATGAAATTCTTGTCCTTGTTGAAGGTTCAAAAAACATCAAACCTAATATTTTACCTTTTAACTCTTCACAAATTTCCCTTGATTTGGCAATATCTTCCAATTTGGATGCTTCATCAAGAATATATTCGATATCTTCCCTTTCAAAGTCTTTTATTGAAATTATGTTTTTTAATTTAAACATTTTAACCAACCCTTTTTTCAATCATCTTATTAATGTTATCAGCGAAATTATCAATTTCATCATAATTTAACTTTGGAAATTCTTTACCTTCCCTTTTATATTTATTTATCAGTTTGTTTATTTTTCTTTTTTCAATATAGCTTCCTTCATTAGGATTAAGTTCATAACCGAAATTTGAATGAATATAAGATGAGTTTACCAATTCTTCCGTAAATGTTTTATTGTATCTGTCCTTGTCTTTTTCACAATTTATAACCAATGCCAATGGCTTTTCCTTTAATGTCTTCATATTTTTTGAAATATACATTTTCAAGCCGCTTTGCACTTTACCCTTAAGAGCAGATCCGGCAAGTATTATGAAATTGTACTTTAGGATACATTCACTTTTAGCCATTTCAATTGGTATTAACTGCACATCTGCATTTATCTTTTCGGATAATACCCTACAGGAGATTTTAGTGTAGTTGGCATTTGTAGTATAAATTATTGCAATATTCATATGATTCTTTCAATTGGCACTACAAGAATATCCCTTGCGCCTGCATTTCTCAAGTCGTTTGTTAGTTCAAATACTTCCTTTTCATCAATCACTGCCTGAACGGCAACAGTTTTTTTATCTGACAGTACTTCAGATATTGTCAAACCACCCATTGAAGGCATTACTTCCTTGACTTTGTTCAAGTCTTCTTCATCAACATTCATCATGATCAATTTTTTGCGGTCTGCATCAAGCACTCCCTTAATGCTTGTGCTTACTGCTTCTATCAAATCTTTCTTCTCTTTTATGCTCTCATGATTGGCGATGAGTTTGATTGTACTTTCTAAAATCACGTCAATTATTTCCAGATGATTCATTTTCAATGTGGTTCCTGTGCTTGTAAGGTCAGTTATCAAATCGGCAATTCCAATGAAAGGTGCTGCTTCGGTTGATCCGCTTAGCTTTACAATTTTCAAATCGAGACCCTTTTCATTCAGGTATTTTTGTGTCAGGACAGGAAATTCTGTTGCCACTTTCATGTCACTTGTAATGTCAGCTGCTGAATTGATGTTTGATTCTTCAGGTGCTGCCAGAACCAGTTTTGTCTGTCCGAATCTCAAGTCAAGCAGTTCGCTAACGTCGGATTCGCTTTCTTCGATTAGGTCAACACCGGTTATACCCATGTCTGCAACACCGTCATTTACAAATTCAGGAATATCTGATGCTCTTGCAAACATTACCTCTATATCATCGTTAAAAGTCTTTGAAATTAATTTTCTATTGTTTTTATCAATTAATCCTAATCCTGCCTTTTCCAGGAGGTTTATTGAAGGTTCACTTATTCTTCCCTTGGAAGGAATAGCAATTTTAATTTTCATCATTTCCACTCAAATTTTTTTATATACTGATTATTATATTGATTTAAACATATTTATAAGTACTTTTTTTAAATAGTAATAATTTTTATATCTTTTATTCTTATAGTTTAATAATAATTTAATCTTATTTTTAAATACTGGCAAGATTTATCAAAATATTTAAATATAAAGATATCTAATATTGTTATTTAACTTATTATTAAATTTAGTAATAATAAGTTTTAACTGAATTTAATGCGAGGTGAAAAACATGTCTGAAATACCAAAAGCTCCTGTCGCTAGAATCATCAAAGAATCTGGTGCAGAAAGAGTAAGTGAAGATGCAAAAGCTGAATTAGCTGCATACTTAGAAGAAGTTGCTCGTGATGTTGCTAAAGAAGCTAACAATGTTGCAAAAATCGCAAAACGTAAAACTGTTAAAGCAGAAGATATTAAATTAGCTATCAAAAACTTATAAATAGTTTTTAGCTAACTTTTTTTATTTTTTTAAGGTGTTATTTATGAGCGATAATACTATTTTAATCAAAAACGCATTAATTTTAAACCCGAATAATTTTGAAGACAAAAAACAATCCTTATTGATTAAAGATGATTTGATAGCTGAAATCGCAGATGAAATAGATGATGACAAAGCAGCTAAAATCATTGATGCAGAAGGAAAAATCCTGCTTCCAGGATTAATTAATACTCATACTCATTTATCCATGACTTTATTTAGAGGATTAGCAGACGATTTAAGTTTGGATAGCTGGCTAAACGATCACATATGGCCAATGGAAGCTAACCTCAATGGCGATTACTGTTATATAGGTGCCTTGTTAGGTGCTGTTGAGTTAATCAAGTCAGGAACAACCACATTTTCCGACATGTACTTCTACATGGAGGATGTGGCCCGTGCAGTTGAAGATGCAGGAATCAGAGCAGTACTTTCATATGGAATGATTGATTTTGGAGATGCTGAAAGAAGAGAAGCGGAACTTAAAGAGAATTTGGATCTGTTCAATTCATGCAATGGAATGGCTGACGGAAGAATCAAAGTATTCTTTGGACCCCACTCACCATATACAGCATCCGAAGAACTGTTAATTAGGACTCGTCAATTAGCTGATGAACATAATATGGGAATTCATATTCACGTTTCTGAAACCGAAAAGGAAATCAATGATATTTCACAGGAAAAAGGTTTAAGACCATTTGAATACTTGGATAAAATCGGCTTTTTAGGTCCTGATGTTGTTGCAGCACACTGTGTATGGCTGAGTGACAATGAGATTGAAATAATTAAAAAGCATGATGTTAAGGTTTCCCATAATCCATGCAGTAACATGAAATTGGCATCAGGTATATCTCCAGTTTCAAAACTGATTGAAAATGATATCTGTGTTTCAATAGGTACTGACGGTGCTTCTTCAAATAATAATCTGGACTTGATTGAAGAGTTAAAAACAGCAAGCCTCCTTCAAAAGGTAGCTACTTTAGATCCAAAGGTATTGTCATCTGATGAAGCAATTGAAATGGCAACAATCAAAGGTGCTGAAGCACTAGGTCTTGATTCAGAAATTGGTTCAATTGAAGTCGGTAAAAAAGCAGACATAATCTTAATTGATACCAATGCTGCCAACATGGTACCGGACAGTTCATCCTTAAGTTCCAACATTATTTACTCTGCAAATGGTTCAAATGTTGATACTACCATATGTAATGGTAAAATATTAATGGAAAACAAGGAATTGACTTTCTTGGATGAACAAGAAATTTTTGATAAAGCCAAACAGGCAATAAAAGAATTAAAAGAAGCTATCTAGCTTCAAATTCTATTTTATTTTCACTTAACACAATACTTTTCTTCCATTCATCATTAGTTTCAGGAAAATCGCTTCTGAAGTGTGCACCACGGCTTTCCCTACGCAATATTGCTGATTTCACAGACAATATGCAGATTTCAACCATATTTATTACTTCAAGTGCGGTGACCAGATCTGTATTGTATTGGCTTTTATCGCTAACATCTAAATTATCTAAGTCTTTTTGCATTTCCTGAAGTTGTGTTAACGCTTCGTTTAAAGTTTTTTCTTCCCTTACGATAGCTACTTTTTCCCACATTAGCTTTTTGATATTGTTTTTGAATTCCTGAGGTTTGATTGAACCTTTTTTAATTAGGCTTTCAATTCTTGAAGCTTCATCTTTAACTTGATTGTCGTTTGTTTTAAGTTCACTTTCCTTTGCAGCCTGTGATGCGCTTACACCGGCAATCTTACCGAACACCTGTGTATCTGCCAGTGCATTACCGCCTAAACGATTGGCTCCATGAACTCCTCCGCAAACTTCTCCAGCTCCAAATAGGTTTTTGAGTGATGTAGAAGCATCAGTATTAATTTTTAAACCGCCCATGAAATGATGTGCTGTTGGAGCGACTTCAATAGGTTCATGTTTGATGTCCACACCGACATTTTCAAATTGCAATACCATTGTCTCGAGCTTTTCATCAATATAATTATCATCCAGATGAGAAATGTCAAGGTATACTCCACCGTTTTCAGTTCCTCGCCCTTCAATGATTTCCTGATATATTGAACGTGCAACCACATCACGTGTTGCCAATTCCATCTTTTCAGGAGCGTATTTGCTCATAAACCTTTCACCTTCCTTGTTTATTAGTTTTCCTCCTTCAGCCCTTACGGCCTCTGTTACGAGAACTCCTTTTTTGGATTCGGGTGTTACCATTCCGGTCGGGTGGAACTGTATTTGTTCCATATCTACCAGTTGGGCTCCGGCTCTGTAGGCTATTGCAAAACCATCTCCATTCTTTTGGAAGGTATTGGATGTTACAGGGTATAATTGGCCAGCTCCTCCACTTGCTAGAATAACGGATTTTGCCTTGAAATATATTAAGCTTGAATCTTTAAGGTTTAAACCGGTTGCACCTATTACTTGGTCGTTGTCGGTTACAAGTGAGGTAATCATCACTTCTTCGATGCATTCAATGTCTCTTTTGATGATTTCCTCTTTAAGTGCATTCAACAGTTCTGCACCTGTCCTATCTCCTTGGTAACAGGTTCTTCTGTAACTTTGTCCGCCGAATGGTCTTTGATCGATTTGACCGGATTCCTGTCTGTCGAACAATGCTCCATAGTTTTCAAGGTCAACTAGTCTTTTTGGTGATTCATTAACAAGTATTTCTACCAGTTTTTCATCATTTAAAAAGCTTCCACCTTTCATAGTGTCTTTAATGTGTGCTTCTATTGAATCATCTTTGTCAACAGTTTTAAAAACTGCATTGTATCCTCCTTCTGCCATTCCGGTACAGCCAGACCTAAATGACAATCCTTTTGACACGATTGTTGCTTTTAAACCTGCATCATCAACTTCAATAGCTGCCCTTGAACCTGCTCCACCAGATCCGATAATTAATACATCTGTTGAGATAGTTTTTATTTCCATTTCTATTACCCTGTAAAATTGTTATTGTTGTACTCTTTATAATTAATTGTTAATATATTTTTAATATCTAAAATAAATATTGTTATAAACTCGTTAAATTGATTTTAAAGAAATGATTAACTTTAAATACTTTTATAATTTAAATATAATTGGTTTTTATATTAATGAGACTCATAGGATTTTTTAAAATGATGAATATTAATAGAATTTGCAATAATTTTCATGATTATTCCGATGATTTTGAAGCCAATAGAATCAAAACAACAAGAAAATTAAAAAAATTATATTCGACACCTAAAAGCTTATCCATAGAAGAAAAACAGTTTTTATTAATGTGGGGGAAAGATTCTTTTCCGCTTTTGAGTTACTTAAGATCCAAATTGAACAATGGTGAAAAAATAGATAATTATCTGGAATTATATAATGAAAACTTAAATAAGGCAATAAATAAATATGATAACATCAAAATTAATTCTATACTACATAGGCGAGTCTTCAATGATTTTTTCATCGAAGATGTTGGTAAAATTGGAATTTTTGAAACTCCTCTTTCAACAACTTTTGATTCAAATTCCAATCTGGAATTCGGTGATTTTCATATCACAATTTTAGCACCTGTTGGAACTAATGGAGCATATATTGAAGAATTGATGTTTGATGAAAGTTACTATCAGCATCTGAATGAATGGTTATTGCCTCAAAACACTAGATATAAAACATTATTTAAGGATTATGACTTAAAAGAAGCAATTATAATGATTTTAGGAGATGAATGAATTGAAATTTAATAGACAACTTAAATACAGTCTATGTGAAGACAAATTAAAGGATTTTCATGAAGATTTAATCATGTTGGATGATTGGATTCCATTTGTTATTACTAGTAATTTGCCTCAGGATGTTTTTTTTAAGTTAGGAAAAGATGTTAAAAACAAAAAAATATATTCAGATAGATTATTACAGCATAAATTGGATAATGGACAATCCGGTTTGAGTTTAGATGAAGTTTTAGAAAATGAGATCCGTGTATTTTTGGATAAATACCCTAAATTCAAGCCACTGTTTTCTGTAAATGAATAATTTGATGTAGATAGTTAATCTTAAAATATTTATTTAAATTAGTAACTTATTTTAAATTAATTATCCTATTAAATATTATATTAGTTATTAAAATTATTTTGATTTAATTAGAGGTTATTTCATGAATATTGATGGTGAAGTTACAACCGGTTTGGGAAAGGCTGCATTTTTCCTATCACAGGAATTTTACACTAACGAATTTAAGAAAAATTTAGGTTTCATTCCATTTCCAGGAACATTGAATGTCGTTGTTGACGACAAATATTTGGATGAAATCAATGATATCAAGGATAATTGCCAAAACCTAATCAAACCAGATGAGGGTTTCGGTGCGGTAAAATACATTGAAGCAGTATTGAATGATAAGGTTAAAGGTGCAATCGTTTTTCCAGCAAAAACCACTCATGAAGAGAATTATTTGGAATTCATCACAGAAAGCAAATTGCGTGATGAATTGAAACTTAATGATGGAGATATTGTAACTTTAGAATTTTAGATGATACCATAAAGTATTTTATATAGTTTTGATATATTTGATAATACGTTCTCAGGGTTGAGTGAAATTCTCTACCGGTGGTGATTTTTAAAATAAAATAAGTCCACGAGCACATTGTGTTGATTTGGTGTGAGTCCAAAACCGACGGTGATAGTCCGGATGGAAGAGAAGTAATTAATGTAGTTATTTTTAGCCCTGGTTCTAGTAAACAAGGAGATATTACTATGAATCAAGAAACAAACTTAGATAAAGCTTTAGAAGCAATTAGAAATGGTGAATTTGTACTAGTTTTCGATGATGATGATAGGGAAGGAGAAGTTGACATGATTATCGCTTCTGAATTTGTAACCCCTAAATCAATTGCAACCATGAGAAATGATGCTGGCGGTTTAATCTGCAACTGCTTACATTCAGATTATTGTGATGCAATTAAATTACCATTCATGGTAGATATTATGGCTGCAGCTTCAGAAAAATACCCTGATTTAGCTAAATTAGCTCCAAATGATATCCCATACGATGAAAGGTCATCATTCTCCATTTGGGTAAATCACAGAAAATCATTCACTGGTATTACTGATGTTGACAGAGCAATGACCATTAGCGAATCTGCATTAATGATGAAAGAGGAAAGATTCGATGAATTCGGTGCAACATTCAGGTCACCTGGTCACGTATGTCTTTTAAGAGGAGCAGATGGGCTTGTTAAAAACCGTCAGGGACACACTGAAATCGGTCTTGCATTATGTGAACTTGCAGGAGTAACTCCAGTCTGTGTAGTATGTGAAATGATGGATGGTGAAACAGGTAAAGCAACATCAATTGCTGATGCTCGCAAATACGCAGAAGAAAATGGCCTCATATTGCTTAGAGGCGAAGATATTATAAATGAATATTTAAAAGAATAGCTAATGACCATGATTAGCTATGTAATTTGCAACAAATTCCATAATTTGTTGATATTTGTAGGAATTATAAATGCTAAATGAGACGTATTTTCCGTCTCTCATTTTAATTTCCAAACCGTTTTTCACTTCTTTTGATTTATTTATAGCTTGCACTTTTTCATATGGAATTCTAAGTGTTTTACTTTTTAGTGCCTTTTCAATATGAATTCCATCGTTCAATATTTTAACTACCTTTACTACACGACGATTTTTATCACTTCCTATTTGAATATCGCCGTTTTCATCAAAAACGTAATCAGGTATTAAACAGCTGGCTTTCCAACCCTGTTTCATTTTTTTCAATACATGTGCACGATCTTTTTTAGTAAGTTTTACACCTTTTTCAGGACTTAAATTAAGTGCCATCATATCACCCTGCTTTTAATTTCTTCAAAGGAATAAATTTTATTGAATTCCACTTCATGGGCCATATTCAATATCAAGTTGATATCAATGTTATTTTCAACTAAATCCATTGCATGGGAGGTGAATAATTCATATCGAATTTCCACTTCAGGTATGAATCCGCGCATATCGGTTGATTTAAGTTTCGGAAGCTTCAAGACATTTTCAACATTTGTGTTGTTCTTGATATATGGCACCACATTGTCGAATATATCGTCATTGTATACTTTATTTAATAAGATTGCTTCTACAGATATTCCAAATTTTTCAAGCATGTTTGCATGGGAAACTAAATCTATTGCTGCAGATTCGATTCCTCCTTTATTTACACCTGAAGCCAGTATCATTGGAATGTTTGATGACATTGCAATTTCAGCTGCTGAAAACGGTACCTTTTCATTTAAAAGACCGGTGAATACGCTCATTACACCTTCTATCAATACTATGTCGTAGTCTGAATGGTTCAATGTATTTATTGTAGATTCGATATCTGCCCATCCGAGATGTCCAATTTTTACTGATGAAAACTCTTCCATCTTGCCTTTTGTCAAGTATAGTCCAGGGATAATATCACGCACATCAGGTCCTACTTTTAAAAGAGCTACCTTATATCCTCTTTTTGTAAGTGCTCCTGCAAGGCCAGTTACAATAAATGTTTTCCCACTGTCGGATCCATTACTTCCAATCATAAGGTATTTTGGTTTTTTAAGAGGTTCAATATTTGGTATCTCAATTCCTGTGTTGATTCCGACTTCCTGTCTTAGGAATTTTTTGACTTCCTTGTTTCTATTGTATATATCATCAGTGTCTGTAGCATCTATTTGTTCTAATAGGTTATTTCTAATAATAGGATTTTCATCCAGTATGCCATGAATCATTGTTCCAATAACATTTCCGTCATCATTGCATGCACCGGAAAAGATATTATATTCGCCTTTTTTGTTGGTATCTCCATAATTCATCCTTTGAACTTGGGAGAAGAATAAAGGCTTTGCATCCCCCTCAACCTTACCGTAGGTATGGGTATGGAATCCGTTAACGTCTTCTGTCTGGTTTTTTGTTATAAATGAGTTGTCATAAACTTTTGCCTTGACACGGTCACTTGTAATCAATGGCGAGAAATCAACATCAATCAGACCCAATCCTGGCTTTACAATAGGCACCGGGGACTTACGTCCGATATCGATTTGATTTGATAATAATTGAAAACCAGCGCATATTCCAACGATAGGTTTTCCGTCACGAGCCATTTTTTTGATTTCAGTGTTTAAATCCATATTGATGTCATTTGACTCTATTAATGTTCCGCCAGGAATTATCAAAGCATCAAGTTCATCAGAAGCTTTATTACCATTAACCAATCCATTTTCACGAACAATATCTGTTGGTAGACATCCAAAATCTTCAAATCCTGGAACTGCACCGTTAATGTATGCTAGCCCTATTTTTGTCATAAAAATAACCTCCTGATAATCTATTGTAATTCAGTTAATATAAAATTTTAGAGGTGCATTTCAAGTGTAAAAAAATTTGTAAAAAAATAGTTTATTGAGTGTTTTCGAAAACACTCATAGCCTTAATAATTTTTTCATCATCCAATGGTTTTGCCTGAATCTGCAATCCGACAGGAATGTCATCAACTTCACCAGCTTTAATGCTTGCTGCTGGAATACCTGCAAGGTTAGCTATTACTGTCAATACATCGTAGGCATACATTTCCATAGGTTCCAATTCAGCACCGATTTCGTGAGGAAGTTTAGGAACGGTTGGACCAACGATTAAGTCAACGTTTTCAAGCATTTTTGTAATTTCATTTCTGATAACAGACCTTGCTTTTAAAGCTTGTTTGTAGTATTTACCACTGAATTCAGCTTCTGCAATATGTGAACCGATTTTGATTCTTCTTAAAACTTCATCTCCACATACCTCTTCAATTCTGGAACCGTAATCCCTTCCATCGTATTTTCTGGTTGCAGAGAAGAATTCCACATAATTGATTAGGTAGTAAGTAGGTAAACATAAGTCAATATAGTCAAAGCTAACTTCAACAAGTTCAGCACCCGCATCGACCAGTTTTTGAATAGCCTTATTGACGGTTTTGTTGATTTCATCATCTGTCACGTCAATGAATTCCTTACAAACAGCTATTTTCATTCCTTCAAGTGAAGTGTCATCCAATACTTCAGTGAAGTCAGGTTTGTCCCAGTCAAGGGTTGTACATTCAGTTTCATCATATTTTGCAATGGTATTCAATGCTAGGGCAATACCGCTAACATCATTTGCCAAAGGACCGATTTGGTCTAGACTCATGGATAAGTCTAAAAGACCTTGTCTTGAAACGGCACCGTATGTAGGTTTGAATCCGACTACACCACAGTGGGATGCAGGGTTTCTGATAGATCCACCAGTATCAGATCCGATGGATATGTCACACATTTTAGCGGCGATTGCAGCTGCACATCCGCCTGATGATCCTCCAGGGATTCTGCCCATAGCAGCCGGGTTTTGTGTAGGTCCGTAGTATGAAGTTTCAGTTGAACTTCCTGCTGCGAATTCATCCATATTCAGGATACCGATGATTATTCCATCTTCTTTTAATATTTCATCAACAACGGTAGCATTGTAGCTTCCATAGTAGTCTTCTAAGGTTTTGGAAGCTGCGGAAATAATCATGTCTTCAACATTAATGTTTGCTTTTATACCAAATACTAATCCAGCTAAAGCACCGACGTCTTCACCATTTGCTATTTTTTCATCAATAGCTTCAGCTTGTTTTAATGCATTTTCATAGTTCAATTCAATGAATGCATTAATTTCTTCGTTATTTTCATCGATAACTTTAATGAAGCCTTCAACATTTTCTTTAGCTGTCATTTCTCCACTTTTAATGGAGTTTAACTTTTCAATAACGTTCATTAAAACACCTTAATAATCGTAAATATAATATTATTATTTTGTTTGTCAATGTTTATAAAGGGTTGTTTTTTTAGTGTTAAAATTTTCTTTGACAATACAATATTGATTTACTCTTATAATATTGCTTTAATTTATAACTTACTAATTTATATATTTTAAAATACTAATTTAATTTGTTTATTTGATTTAATTAGAATTAAGAGGCATATTATGTTTTTATTTGATAAAATTCGCTTGAAATTTCAAAATTTATTTGGCTTTGAAAAATTAAATCCACTTGAAAATTTTGATTTTGATGAAATCTTAGATGATGATAAATTGAATGATAATATCGAGTTGTTCAAAAAAGCTATTGAAAACCATCCAGAATTAAAGGAGGTAATTTGATTGCCATATATCACTGCTTAAATACTTTTGAATCAGACAATGAATATTTAACAGTTTTAAATAATGATTATGATATCATTGCTGATTTGATTGAAGGAACTGATAGGAAAGTTTTTGTTCCTGAGTTTGTTAAAGATGAATATAAATTAGGTAATGTTTTAGCTACATTTCATAATCATTTTGGAGGTGCTATTTTACCATCAAGCACAGATTTCAATAATTCCATTCTCCCTAAACTTAAATTCACTGTAATTACTTCAGATAATATTATTGGTATCATCGTTAAGGACAATGATTTAGAAGGTTTTCAACAATTGATTAACGAATTTAAATTGTTTGAAGTATATCTAAACTTTTGTTTTTCCAATGATGAATTTAACAATATTGAAAGTTTAGAAAATGATTATGAAGGTGACGAATTGAAAAAACAAAGAGAAATACTTTTCAATAGATATATTTCACTCAATATTGAAAAATTTGTTGTTGAATTTAACTATAGAATGGAAAAGTTTAATGTATATTTAATTTATATAAAAATATAGGAGATGTTTATATGTTTAATGAATTAAAATCTTTTGATGATGAATTCACTATTAATGTAGTTGAAATTCTCATTCTTTCTTATAGAAAAGAAAAAAAATCTATTAAGGATAGAATATCTTATGAAAAACATATTAAAAAAATTTATCCAAAAGAGTATGATAATTTTTTAGAATATAAACAAAAAGTTGAGTTAAGGACTCCTAATTTAAAACAAATTTATTTTGATTGGTTAGATGGTAAAATTAAAGATTTGGATTTTAATTATTTTACTCCTGAAGGTTTAAATTTGAGTTTTATGTAAGTATGGAGATAATATGAAAAAAGCTGTAGTATTTGATAACTCAGGAACATTAATTGAAAGATACCGTGTTATTAAGGATGTATTGAACGGCAATATATTCACAGATATCAATTCACTTGATTTAATCGACCAGGCAGATGCCCTGGCATTGGTTGTTTTACAGTTTAACACCAATAAGTTATTAGAATTAGATCAAAACACTTTAATTTCAGATGTCATCAACGAATATAATATCGATTTTGATGTCAGCTTTTCAACCAAGCAGGTTTCAAAGGCTGAAGTCAAGGAGATTCTTGATAATGAAAGTTCCTCAACTATTGCTGATATAACTGACGGTTTTGATATTCTTCGTGAAAAGATTCCTCATATGGAGCTTTGCAATGGTTCTGCACTGATTGTTGATATGGATTTGGGGGTTGTTGCTTACACTATCACTTCTGCAGGCAAATTTTTCCCAAAGGTTTTTGAGACAGTTGAAACCCTTAAATCCCGTGGAATTGAAATATTTATCGCTTCAGGAGACAGAAAGGGAGCCATCAACAGGTTGGCCAACATGCTGGATGTACCTGAAGACAATGCCTATGGTACCGTTTCAACACGTGGCAAATGTGAAGTAGTATCTATCCTAAAGGATGCTGGCTATAAGGTCATGATGGTTGGAGATGGTTTAAATGATATTCTTGCTTTTAAAAAGGCTGATGTCAGTGTATTGACCATAGAACAGCAGGAAGAAGTCTCTCCTAAGATGATGGACAAGACCGACCATATAATTGAGGATATCTTTGAAGTCACTATGATTGACTTTTAATTATTTTTTTATTTTTCCTTATCACTTATAACTTATAACTAAATTTTTTTATTAAAACTTATAACTTATAACTAATAACTTCTAAAAAAATAATAATAAGTTATAAGTTATCGATTACTTCTTTGCTTTTCAGGATATTGTCGAAGTTATTCAGCTCAATAATGGCCGTATCAATCTTTTTAAGTAGATTTAGGTCAAGTGTTCCGTCACCTATCGGAATATGTGAATCTTTAAACCCATCATTGTCATTTAAGTGGCAATAGCTAATGTTTTTTAAGGAAAGCATCTCTTCAAGGTTTCCGCAGGTATTTCCATGACCTGTATCAATTGTCAGTGAACATCCTGTTGCTTCCTGAATCATCTCTATTTCTTCAACTGTGTTTCCTAAAAATTTCTCTCTCACAGGCATGTTTTCAACTGAGATTTCAACATTGGTGTTGTCGATTATCTCTCCAACACTTTCAATTGACATTTCTAGTGCCCATTTTCTAAGGTGTGGTTCGTTTCGGCCAATTATTCCAGGATGTACGGTTATTGTTTTTGCACCAATTTTTTCGGCATACTGTCCGCAGTAAATCATTTGCCGAACACTTTCAGCTCTAATTCCCTTGTTAATGCTTGCAATGTTAATGTCAACTGTTGCTGCATGCATGCGGATGTCAAGGCCACAGTCAATAAATGGAGTGTTGTCTTTTTCATATGCTGGATCTTCTGCAAGTATTTCTATTATTTCAAATTCATGTTTTTTTGCGAGATTGACGATTTTTTCTGTCGGTTCCATGAATAGCGCCAGTGTAGTAAAACCTAATTTCATATTTATATATTAGTAGTGCCCATATAATAAATGTTAATATATATTAAATTTTGACATATGGTGAAATATGACAGAAGAGAAAGATATTAATAGAGTACCTAAAAAGTTAATAAAACATTTTCTTAATGGAGTGACTCATAATTTAATCTTATGGATTATTTCAAAGGAAACTATTCATGGTTATGGAATCATGAAGAGAATAGATAAATTTTTTAACTTTGAAGATGCTGAATGTGACATGACAATCAACTCCAGTAAGATATATCCGATTTTGTCTGCAATGGAAAATAGCGGATTGATTGCTGGGGAGTGGAAAATTAATGAAAATAACAAAAGGGTCAAATATTATTCAATAACTGATGATGGATTAAAAGTTTTGGAAAAAATTAAAAGACAAATGACCATTAATTTATCAAATCCATCATGGCAAGAATTTTTTGAAGATATGACCGGTAAGGAGATTAACAATGAAAAACGCAATTGAAACCGAAAACCTTACAAAGGTTTACAACAATAACTTCACTGCTGTTAATTCTCTTAATTTGGAAATTCCTGATAAAACTATATTTGGAATGTTAGGTCCAAATGGAGCGGGCAAAACTACAACAATTAAAATGTTGACCTGTTTGATACAGCCTACTTCAGGAAAAGCTACTGTTGGCGGATATGATGTTACCAAAAATCCTGATGAGGTAAGAAACCTCCTTGGAATGGTTCCCCAACAGGTCAGTTTATATAAGGATTTGACAGTAATGGAAAACTCACAAATGTGTGCTGACTATTATGGCATTCCTAAGGATGAGAGGGATTCCCGTATTGAAGATTTAATGGAATTGGTTGATATTGAATATGCAAGAGACAAGCGTGTTGGTCAGCTTTCAGGAGGCCAAAAACAAAAGGCTTCACTTGTAGCCAGTTTGGTTCACAGACCGGATATTCTGTTTTTGGATGAACCTACCATTGGTCTTGATCCGACCACAAAACGCACATTGTGGGATTTGATTCGTGAACTGAATGACAATGGCCATACCATTATTTTATGTTCTCATGACATGCATGAAGTGGACATGCTCTGTGATAATGTAGGAATCATAAATACAGGTAATCTTGTGGCATATGATACACCACAGGGCCTTAAAGACACTCTTTTGGAGGAGAATAAAAAAGAACTAACTGATGCATTATCTAAAGTTCATGAAGAAAATGACGATTCAAAACTCGACGAGCTTAAAAATCTCAGCTTAAGAAAAATGTCATTCCTTCTTAAAAATCAGGATGAAAATATCATTTCAAAAATTGAAAATAACGAAAACATCAAAGACTTTGAAATTGCTCGCAATGGTCGTATAAATTTACGAATTGATGCATTTGATGATTTGGCAGTTCATGATATTTTAAATGATGTGATTTCATCCGGTGGTGTAATTAAATCTATTTCCACAGAAGAGCCTTCACTTGAAGATGTATTTATTAAAGCAACAGCAGAGGTGGATGAAGATGCTAGAGCTTAATAAGTTTTGGTGGATGATTAAAAAGGAATTAATTTCACTTAAAAGACATCCAGGACGTTTGGTTTCCATTATTGCATTTCCAATAATTATGATTTTGCTATTTGGTTATGGAATGGGTGGAGAAATGACTGACTTGCCGATACTGGTTGTTTCCCAATCCCATGGTGATTTAACAGACCTTACATTGGATACCATTAAGGATACTGAAACCTATCATGTTGTTGAGGTAATTGATGATATTGATGAGGGAAAGGAGCGTGTTGAATCAGGTGAAGTCAAGGCGGCTATAATACTGCCGTCAGATTATGATAAGGATTCGGCACAGCAAAAATCGGTTATTCTTTATTTGGATTCATCAGATCAGATGGCTTCCCAGATTCTCGAATCTTCTACTCAGGGAATTTTTTATAGATTGTCTAATGTTGTGGCTTCTCAAACTAGCGTTTCAACTAAAGATGCTGAAATTGAACCTTCAATTATACATTCCTTAAATAACTTCAAGGACGATGTAAGCTTGCATATCAACAGAATTTACGGTAATATCAAATACATCGACTTTTTGGTTCCTGCAGTTTTAGGAATGACAATAATGTTCAGCTGTATGATGGGTATGGGCGCAACAATTGCTGGTGAACGTGAAACAGGAGAGCTTGCAAGATTGTTCATGACACCGACATCTGTTTCCACTGTAATCGGTGGTAAGATTGCCGCAAAGCTTTTAATTGAATTGGTTCGTGCATTGATATTGATTGTAATGGCTATTCTGCTATTCAACGTCAGTATTAAAGGTGGAATACTGCAGACATTTATTGTTCTTGTAATTGGAGCATTGTGTTTTGTTTCATTTGGAATATTTTTCTCAGCAAGAACCTCTACTCAGGAGGATTACGCCCAAATTGTCATGCCGTTTTCAATGCCTATGATGTTTGTATCAGGAGTGTTTTATCCGATTGAAACAATGCCGTGGATTTTACAAAAACTGGCTTATATTTTTCCACTCACATACTTAAATGATGCAATGAGGGGAGTAATGCTTAAAGGTCAAACTCTTGGTGATGTATGGATGGATTTAGTTATACTAATCGCTTTTGCAGCATTGTTCTTTATATTAGGTGTAAAACGATTTAACAGAGATGTATAGGAGGTTTAAATATGAATAAAAATCTATTAATTATATTAATCATTGGTCTTTTATGTTTATCTCCAGTTGCTGCAGCAAATTGGAATTCTTTTGCAGGTGGAATCGATCATAATGGATACAGAGAGGAAAGTTCAGATTTTGTAACAAATCTTTGGACTTTTAATATGGAATCTCCTGTTCATGCATCTCCTGCAATATATGGGGATTATCTTTTCGTAGTATCTGAAAATGGTATCCTAAAAGCCATTGATATGGAAACAGGTGAAGAAGAATGGGATTTGGATTTGGAAACAACTTCAAGCTCTTCACCTATAGTGCATAAAAACAAATTATATATAGGTACTGAAGACGGTCTTAAGGCAGTTAACATAAATTCCCACAAAGTCATCTGGGATTATGATTGTGACAATGTAGAATCAACTCCATGTTACTACAAGGATGTAATTTATTTCGGAAGTGATGACGGCCATTTATATGGTGTAAATGATGACGGTAAACTCAAATTCAACAAAAAATTAGGTGATGAACTTAAAACTTCACCGATTGCAGTTGATGATACAATCTACATTGGGTCTAGTGACGGAAAAATGTACAGTATTGGCACTGACAAATCCAAAAACTGGGAATTCACTGTTGGTGATGAAATTCTATCTTCTCCAGCATATGTAAATAAAACTATCATATTTGGTTCCAGTGATGGCAGTATTTACTGTTTAAACAAATCAAATGGGGATGTAGTTTGGAAGGAAGACTTAAAAAATAAGGTTATTTCCTCCCCGACTGTTGATGAGCATGACAACAATGTATATATAGGTTCAGATGAAGGAAATTTCACATGCCTTGACATTCGTGACGGAACAATCAAATGGAGTCATTCAACTGGAGACAAGATCCAGTCAACTGCAGCTTTAAAGGATAATTTAATCGCTTTTGGATCAAATAACGGCTACTTATATGTCCTAAATAAATATACGGGTGCTGAAGAGTTCACTTATAATCCGGGAACTATATTGTTCAACTCAGCTATTACTTCATCTCCTGTAATAAACGGTAATAGTTTATTCTTCGGTGACGATTCCGGTAACGTATATTCTTTGAATATTAATAAGTATGAAGTTCCTGGTTCAACTCAAATGTTTTACTCAATTGCAGTATTGATTATTGTAATCATAGTGGCAATTGTGGTTGTCCGTAAAGTTAAAGGTAGGAAAAAGTAATTTTCCTACTTTTTTAAATTTTAAATATTTTAATTTTCAAATATATTTTTGGTGAAACGATGCAAGATATAGAAACATTAAAACAACAAAATATGAATCTTTCCGATAAGATTTATATTTTTGACACAACATTAAGGGACGGTGAACAGACACCGGGTGTTGCCCTAACAGTAGACGAAAAAATTCAAATCGCCACCAAGTTGAACAATTTAGGTGTTGATAAAATCGAAGTTGGATTTCCGGCTTCATCCCAAGGCGAAATTGAATCTGCAAAACAAATTAAAGCATTGGATTTAAATTCCACATTGGTTGGTTTGGCACGTTCTTTAAAACGTGATATTGATGCTGTTTTGGATGCAGATTTGGGATATGTTCATACATTTGTTGGAACTTCACCTTTGCATCGTGATTATAAGTTAAAAATGAGTAAAACCGAAATTATTGATACCGCTGTTAGTGGAATTGAATATGCTAAAGATCATGGTCTTACAGTTGAATTTTCAGCAGAAGATGGTACAAGAACAGAAAGGGACTTTTTGTTTGAAGTATTTAACCAAGCGGTTAGTGCCGGTGCTGATGTGTTGGATGTTCCGGATACTGTAGGCATATTGACTCCAATTTTAACTCATGAGTTGATAACAGATATTAAAGATAATTTTAAAACTCCAATCAGTGTTCATTTCCATAATGACTTTGGACTTGCTACTGCCAATACTTTAACAGCTATTGAATGTGGTGCCAATCAGGCTCATGTTACTGTTAACGGTCTGGGTGAGAGAACTGGTAACTGTTCATTGGAGGAATTGGTTATGAGCTTGAAATCCGCTTACGGTGTTGATTTAGGTCTGGACACTACTAGATTATATAGTTTATCTAATTTGGTAGGTCGTTTAACAGGAGTTAAAATGCCTGTTAGCAAACCAATTGTCGGAGATAATGCATTTGCTCATGAATCAGGTATTCATGTTCATGGTATTTTGAATAATGCATCTACTTATGAACCGATGTCTCCTGAAATGGTAGGTCATTCAAGACGTATTGTTCTTGGAAAACACACAGGTGCAAATGCTATTAAATCAAAATTAAAAGAATATCATATTGATTTGAATTCTGAACAATTTGATAAGGTTTTTGCTGAAATTAAATCATTAGGTGATAGTGGTAAATGTGTTACTGATGATGATTTGATTGCGATAGCTATTACAGAAATATCTTCAGCTCGTGAAACTCCAATTGTTATTAAAGGTTTAAGCATTTCAATGGGTGCTAATGTTTCACCGACTGCCACTGTTAAACTTGAAATTGATGGTGTCGAAAAAGAAACTGCAAGTACTGGTGTAGGACCTGTTGATGCAGCTTTAAATGCAATTTCTGATCTGATTCATGATACTATTGACATTGATCTTGAAGAATATAATTTAGAAGCTATTACTGGAGGTACTGATGCATTGGCAGAAGTGTTTGTTATCACTTCAGACGATGAAGGTAATAAATCCACCGGTAGGTCTACTAATCAGGATATTGTTATGGCCAGTATTTTAGCAGTTTTAGATTCTATGAATAAATTATTATTAATAAAAAGAGCTTAATTTTAAATTTTTTCATAATTTCTATATTTTTTTATATATTTTTTTATTTTATTTTTTTTGTTTAATTTTTTATTTTTTTATTTATATGCTATTGTATTTTATTCAATATTTTTATTTCTTTGTTTAAATATATTTGATAAATTTTATGTAAAATTTTATATACATTGATAACCTAAAAGTTATATGGTGAAATAAATATGGAGAATAATACAATTTTTGTAGGTAGCAAACCTGTTATGAATTATGTTTTAGCAGTTGTTACACAATTTAATGAAGGTTCCGACAGTGTTCTTTTAAGAGCTAGAGGAAAAGCTATTAGTCGTGCTGTCGACGCTGCTGAAATTGTAAGAAACAGATTTGTTCCTGAAGCGGATGTTACTGATATTCAAATTTCTACTGAAGAAATTGAGAATTTCAATAATGAAAAAACAAACGTTTCAATTATAGAAATTTTAATTGAAAAGAGTGATTAATCTCTTTTTAATCAAATTTCTTTAAAACATTTTTCTCGATTAAATATTTGGAAAGCAATATATTTGAAGTGCCTTTTCCATGAGCCTCTACTTTTCCTTTTTTTATAGCTTTTAAAACACCATCTATATCTTTTTCACATTCTATTAAACTATAGCAATCTCCTACAAATTCCCAATAATGGGCATCACTTGCACCTAATGTTGGAATATTTTCACGTTTTGCCAGATTTTTTGCCTTATTGTTACAGTATCCTATAATGAATCTTGCATTTTTTGTCTCAATTGCATCAATTTTCAAATCTTTATAGTCGCTTTTGCATAAAAGTCCATGGCGATAAAAACAGTAAGGATGAGGAACTATTGCAAGACCACCTAAATCATGAATTCTGTCAATTGTATCTTCAGGTGATAGACCTTGAGGTATGTTTTCCTCACATCCAAAACCAAGGATATGACCTTGTGATGATGAAATTTCAATAGATGGTATTGCCAATATATCTGTGTTTCTCGTTTTTGCAACAATTTCACTTGTTCCATCAACAGTATTGTGGTCGCTAATTGCAAGTATGTCAATATTTTCTCTTCTTGCAACTTTCAGTATGTCATCTATTTTAGAAAGTGAATCCGGTGAATATTCACTGTGAATATGCGAGTCCATCTTATACATTTTCTAACCTAATATTGTTTTTACTAAACCTACTGTTCCAGTCATCATTACATCTCCTCCTGGAGCTGCATGATGCCAGTCAAGGTTTGTTTTTTCTATTAATTCCCTTTTAGGGCCGCTAACTATGACTTTTTCAATTTCAGATATTGGATTTAGAACATGTGCACCATGACCATGATCATTGTATACTTCCTCATGGGTTATTTCTCCTGATGCAAGTCTTTTTATGTATCTTTCCAATGATTCACCAGTTAGACTGGATGTGTGGTGTTCAAATACTCCTTGAATTTTACTGTTTTCAATTGATGCTGCAGTTGTGTGTCCGTTTCCAATATCAATCACGATAAAACTGTTTAATTTTTTTGCAACTTCATCAAAGCACATTCCTGCTATTGAGGCAAATTTTGTATCCATTACGAGTGGAATTTCATCTATTCCTTCATTTTTCACTTGTCTTCTTACTGCATTCATTCTGGTGAAATAATCAGGTAACTCGTCTTTAAATCCGAATTTCAGAGGAGATATTGGTTCATTTATTTTTTCTCTTATTTTTTCAAATCTGAAATCCCTATCTCCCATATTTTCATTATATCCATGATCCTGTACTGCTATGGCAATTTTGTCAAAATCAAATTCCAAATCATATCCCAATAGAAATGAGGATAATTTTGTTATATTTATATCTCCCAATGTGATTTTTGAGTAGTTTGTATAATCTTTGTTTTCTTCTGCTATTTCTATTCCATATGATTTTACTTGTTCTATATTGTCACGTATTGTTTTAGCGCATGTTGGTTCCATTACTACTTTGTATCCTTTTTCCATATGTTCCAGAATCGTATTTTTTATTTTTCCTCCACCCATAATCTCTCCATCAAAATAGAGGTCATTTTCTGTCTGTCTTATTTGTTGGGAGATATATAAGTGAGGTGAAGGCAGAACTAGCTTTATTGCATTTTCTAATTCTTTTTCGCTATCGTAAATCATTATGTCCTGTGTTCCTGTTCCAACATCAATTGCTAAAATTCTCATGATTAAAAGTTGTTTTTTATAATATTAAAATATTAATTGTACTTTTATGTACAACAAAGCTTTAAATAGTACATTTTATTAATATATTATCATGACTTTTAAAATAGAATTATCATCAGATGAAGTGCCTAAACAATGGTACAATATGCTTGCAGATTTACCAACTCCCCTTCCTATGCCTAAAAATAGTGAAGGAAAAGATCAAATCGCAGCTTTACAATTAGCATTTACTAAAGCTGGTTTGGAACAGGAATTTGCAACAGACCGTTATATTTCAATTCCAAAGGAAGTTAGAGAATTATATATGGAAATGGGCAGACCTTCTCCATTAGTTAGAGCAAATAAATTGGAAGAATATCTTAATACTCCAGCTAAAATTTACTTTAAAAGAGAAGATTCCTCTCCAACCGGTTCACATAAGTTAAATTCCGCTATTCCTCAAGCTTACTTTGCTAAAAAAGAAGGTGTAGAAAGATTAACAACTGAGACCGGTGCTGGTCAGTGGGGTACTGCATTATCTCTTGCTTGTAACTTGTTAGATATAGATTGTACTGTTTATATGGTTAAGGTATCATTTAATCAAAAACCAGATAGAAAAAATATCATGAATATTTATGACAGTAATGTTTTCGCTTCCCCAAGTGAAAATACTAAAGTAGGTCGTCAGGTATTGGCAGAAAACCCGGAACACCCTGGTTCACTAGGAGTTGCTATTTCAGAAGCTATGGAAGAAGCATTGGAAAATGAGGAAGTTAAATACTCATTAGGTAGTGTACTAAACCATGTAATGTTGCATCAAACTGTTATAGGTCAGGAATTAAAAACTCAATTGGAAATTGCTGAAGAAGAGCCAGACGTAATGATAGCCTGTGCAGGTGGAGGAAGTAACCTTGCTGGATCTTTATTCCCATTCATTAAAGATAAAATTGATGGAAACTCAGATACTCAATTTATTGCTGTTGAACCTAGTGCCTGTCCAACATTAACTGAAGGTAGTTATGATTATGACTTTGGTGATTCAAACGGATTTACTCCAATGCTTAAAATGTTTACATTAGGCCATGACTTTGTAGCTCCATCCGTTCATGCAGGAGGATTAAGATACCATGGTATGTCACCAATTGTATCTCTTTTAACTAAAGAAGGTTATATTGAACCTAGATCTGCTCATCAAAAAGACTGTTTCAGTGCAGGTATTACATTTGCACGTAATCAGGGTATTGTTCCTGCTCCAGAAACTACTCATGCTATTAAAGTTGCTATTGATGAAGCATTGAAATGTAAAGAAACTGGTGAAGAGAAAACTATTGTTATGAACTTCTCCGGACATGGAATGTTAGATTTAAAAGGATATGCTAGCTATTTTGAAGGAACTATGCAAAATGCTAAATAATCCTTCTCTTTATTTTGTTTATTATTTTTTACTTATAAGTTATAACTTATAAGCTTTTTTATTTTATTGCTTTATTTTTTCTATAAAATTATTATATATTTACATTTGAAATATATCTCTCTATTTTTTGTTTTTATCTCCTAATTATATTTTAATATGGTTTTAATTGCAATTTTACTTAATTTATTCATATTTATTGGATATACTTTTAATTTCATTAGACATTATTTTCATAATTTTAGTTATAAGTTATAACTTATTACATTTAACTTGCAAGTGTTAACTAATAACTTATTTGTGAAAACGAATAATTTATAAGATAGAAGTTATAAAATATAACTTATTTGTTAAAAGTTAGTTATGATAAGTTATTTCTTAAAACTTATTTTTTATAATTTAGAAGTTTTAACTTAAAACTTATTTCCTATCCCTTAGAAGTTAGAACTGATAACTTATTTCCTTTAAGTTTTAATTTAAAAGAGATAACTTAATCCTTTTAACTTATACTGGATAACTTAAAAGTTATTCTTTAGAACTTTGAAATTTTAAGTTATAATTCATAACTGGTAACTTAAAACTTATCAGAAATAGGAGAATTCTTTAATGAGTGAAGTAATTGCGGTGATGAATCAAAAAGGGGGTTGTGGTAAGACAACTACAGTTGTAAATACTGCAACATCTCTAGCAGTAATGGGAAAATCTGTTTTAGTTGTGGATATGGATCCTCAGGCCAATGCTACTACAAGCTTTGGTATTGATAAAACTAAAATAGAAAATACAATATACGATGCTATCATAGGGGATATAAATGTAAAAAAAGCAACAATTCCTACGTTTATTAAAAATTTGTTTATTATCCCAAGTAATATATCCCTTAGTGGTGCTGGAATGGAGCTTTCTAAACGTGAAAATTATCATATTATCCTAAAAGAAACTCTTAAAGATGTTGTACCATTATTTGATTACATATTCATTGATTTACCTCCTTCATTAGGTGTCATAACAGTCAATGCATTAGTAGCTTCAGATAGTGTTTTAATTCCTATCCAAGCTGAGTATTATGCGCTTGAAGGTGTAGCTGATTTAATTAATACAATAAAATTAGTTGAAACTAGGCTAAGAAGTCCCACTCCAATTAAAGGAATTCTCCTCACTCTATTTGATAAGAGAACTAGACTTAGTAAAGATGTTCATAAAGAACTTAAAAACCATTTTGGCGAATCAAATTTATTATTTAAAACAATTATACCAAGAAATATCAGGCTAGCTGAAGCTCCAAGTTTTGGAAAACCATGTTTGATTTATGATCCAGATAGTACTGGAACAAAAGCTTACTTAAAACTAGCTAAAGAAATCATTCAACGTGACGGGGCTGATGAATAATGGCTAGAAAGGGTCTTGGAAAAGGTTTGGATTCATTGATTCCTAATATATATGATGAGGACTTTGACAGTAATTCTGCTCAATCTCTTGAGGATATGATGCAAGAAGAGGAAAGTGTTGAAGAAGTCCTTGAAGATATTGAATCAAAAAAAGATGAAAAATCTGATGAAAATGATGTTTCTAAAGAAGATAGTATAGATGACTCTAGCGAAAAAGACACTTCTCAAGATTTAAAGGATGGAAAAAATGATCAAGAAGATGTTGGAAATTCCGATGGAGATAGAAAAATCCAAGAAAAAGAACCAGATGAAGAAATCAAGGAAGAAACTCAAGAGGAGAATGGCTCATCCGAAGACTTATCTGGCGATAGCAGTAGCGAAGAGAATGTACAAACACCACAAAAAATCGAAGTCAAAGAAGAACATGTAGATGAAGTACGAGAAATTGTTAATAAAAATCCTAGAATCACCCTTTGGTCTTCAAGGTCATCTGCTGTTTTTAGATATTTAAGAAAAACCGAGCCGGAATTTAGTATTTCAAAAGAAGCTTCTGTGCTGATTGAAGAAGCTGTTGCTAAAAAATACCCTGAGATTTGGGCTTTATTTGAAGATTTATAATCTTTCTTTTTTTATATTATTTTAGTTAATGTATATTTTATATTCTATTTTACACTTGAAATTATACTGGGTATATTTTTACAAAATCTATTAATTGTTAAAATTTTTCTATTGTTTATTTTAATTCTACAATATATTATTTGAAAAATTGATTTGTTTAATTGTAATTTAAATGGTGGTAACTTCTAAAAATCAAGAGTTGTTTGAAATTCTCCGCTGATTTTTATATATGGTTCAGCTCTATCCACTACAACACCTAAACTTCTAAGTTGTTCTTTATTGGAGAATGGCATTTTTTTTCGAATAGAAATTATTTGTTTTGCAGATTTTATACCAATACCTGGAACTCTTATCAATTCTATCAATGGTGCTGAATTTATTTCAACAGGGAATATATCCATATTTTCTGCAGCTAGAATTTTTGGATCTTGTGTTAATAATAGATTATCATTATTGTCAAATACTAATTCTTTAACATTGTAATGATAATCATTAAGTAGACTATCTGCATTATATAATTTTGAAGTTCTGTCTGTTGAACATGAATCTTTATTTGAAAATTCAGTTTCTTCAATAGGTGTAAATGCTGAAAAATATGTTCTTTTCAAATCTGAATTTTTGTATATTTTTTCCATTCTACTTAGTATTTCCTTGTCACTTTCATCATTTGCACCGACAATCAATTGTGTGGTATGGGTAGAATTTGGATATGTTGTACTTTTATGTTGATATCTATTAATCCATGATAGACGTTTCAATATATCTTTATTATAATCTTTAGTCGATGATAGCTCAGCAAGTCCAGAAGGTGTTGCAGCTTCAATGTTGATGCTTACTCTATTGGCTAATGCCATTGCTCTTTTAATTGAGTCTCTGCTTGCTCCAGGTACTATCTTTAGATGTATATAGTCATCATAACCGTATTTCATCCGGAGTAATCTGACTGTTTCGATTTGCTTTTCCATTGTGGAGTCCACATCACCGGATATTCCTGAGCTTAAAAACAATCCATTTACCATTCCTCGATTATAATAGCCTAAAAATGCTTTTGCTAATTCTTCTGGTGACAGTTCCAATCTTGTGAAGTTTCTTTTGGATTGGTTGATACAATACTTGCAATCATTTTTACATTTATTGGTTAGTAATGTTTTAAATAATGGTATTTTACAACCATTGCTTCCAATTGCTTCATAGATTCCAGGTAAGTTAACTTGTGAGCTTTTATTATGATTTACATAGTCGCATAAATCATACTGTGCGGAATCTGTTAAGATTTTCATCTTTTCTAGTGTGCTCATATTATCATTATATTCTGTTACTACTTTATTAATTTTTATTTACAATATATTTTTTAATAGACTATTGTTTTTGTCTATTGTAGTGGATATGGTTCAGTATTTACATGTAATATTTTTTAAACATTTGATAATTTTCAATTAACTCCTATTATTTTTCATATTTTCCACAATTTTTTAAATTGAATAAAATGATAAAAAAATCTATTATATACTAGCTTTGTGTAATAATTTAAAATTTTATTCAATAACTGTATAAGTATATATATTAGAATTTATCTAAATATATTTGTTATTTAATAAAACTGATTAAAAATTGTTTACAAATAACACGGAAAAATATTGTTCTATAAGAATATTTAATAAATGAAATGAAAGGTGTCGATGATGAATTTAAAATCTGATATATTAAAATTATCAATAATTTTCATGTTAATTTTAGTATTAATCCCTGTAGCTAGCGCTATGGATTCTAATGATACTTTTTATGAAGAGTATGATTATTCAGATTGTGAAGAAGTCGTCGATGAGGTCGTTGACTATGAAGTTGATGATACTCAAGATTATGAATCTTCAACAGAAGAGGATTATAAAACATCAGATACAGTTGATGAGGATTTAAAAGACTATAATCAAGATTATCAATCTTATTCACATGTCACTTATGAAGATGATGATCAAGTTATAATTCCTGAATTAAATGAAGATGATGTTAGTGTAACTCATAATATTGATGTTATTGAATTAGAAACTATTTATAGTAATGTCATTGAAGATATTAATGATTTAACAGACGATATTAATGAGACAAGTGAGGATGAATTAACATTTGATGAAAATAGTGTCAATGTTCAAGATTCATTTATTTCTAAATATAATATAAAAGTTGATTTTAAATTAATCGACGATTTATTTTATAATGGAATAAACTATTTTGGAATGTCATTTAATAATTATAATCGTTTTATGATGAAATTTTTAGAATTAAAGGACAATCTTTTATTAAATCAAGGCATGCTAATGTATTTTGCTAATCACAAAATTGATGATTCAGAGGAAATACATAGCATAAATAAAATTACTACTGATTATGCATATAACATAGACAATTCTATTGTTGGAGCTGATGCTATAGTTAACTTATTATCTTGTTTTTTTAATTTTGAATCTAATTTTGATACTATTTTTTCTATAACCTTTGGTGATAATTTTTTGATACATGCTGTTTTTATAAAATGTTGCGATATTAAGACTTAAATAATTATAGCCCAGTTCAATTCTTTTTAATCATTGCAAAATGTTTTTTTCTGGTTGGATTTGGGAAATGATAACTTGGTCTGTTCAGTTATTTTAAATTGATGAACGATTTTTCATGGCTGGATAATATAGTTATTTAATTCAATATATCAATACAATTTATAAGAAAGTATCATAAATAAAACCGAAATTTCATCTGCAAAACTTGAATCATTTAATAATTGTCATAAATTCATAGCATACTATAATACTGGTTTAATATAGTTTTTCTCGAAAAGTTTATACCATATAACTGACAAAATAATATTCATGGTTGAACGAAATAAAAAAATTGCAGATCATCTTGAATTGGATGAAATAAAATCCGTGATGAAAGAATATAAGGATTCTTATGACATG
>NZ_JAFUHT010000002.1 GCF_017468685.1 Methanobrevibacter sp. | reverse complement strand
CTGTGTTATCGCAATACTTGTTGTTGGTGCAGTAGTTGTAATCATTACATCCAGACCAATTTTGGACATTTATCCTTATCTTAACCCAAGTGCAAGAGTAAGAGCTAGAAAAGGAAGATTATTTGATGAAAAACAAATTTCTGAACTCGTTGAAACCAACGATGTTGAAGAAGTTGAAAACTATCTCAAAGGTGTTCCTGAATACGCTGATGTTTTAGATGAGTACCCACTTGATAAAGCATTAGATGTTGAACGTGCTAACACTTATGACTTTGTTGCAAGATTAGCTCCTGAAGACATTAAAGATCCATTTGTTGTCATGTCTAAAAAAGCAGATATTGATAACATTAAAAGTCTTTTAACTGCTAAGGAAGTTGGTCTCAGTCCTGATGAAACAAGAGAATTATTAATTCCTTGCGGATCATTATATGATGATTTGGAATCATTAGCTGATTCTGAAAATGTAACTGACATTGTTACAAGTTTAGATGGTACTGAATATGCAACCGCATTAGAAGATGCTCTTCCACAATATGAAGATACTAATATGATTCTTCCATTAGAATCTGCTTTAGATAAATATTATTTAGGCAAATTATTACGTTCTTCTGATGTTCCATCCGATGAAAATAAACAGATTTTATATGCATATGTTGGAACACAAGTTGATGTAGCTAATCTAAAACTAATTATAAGGGCAAAACAGGATGGCCTTGATTATGATGCAATCTCCCCTTATATATTAGAAGAAGGATACCAATTACGTGATTGGAAACTTAAAGATTTAATGGAATCTCCAGATGTTACAAATGTAGTTTCTGGTTTAGAAGGAACAAAATATGCAGAAGCATTAACTGATGTAATGCCGGTTTATAATGAAACTGGTTCTGTTGCTGTATTTGAAAAAGCATTAGATGTTTACTCTTCTGAATATTCAAAATCTTTAGCTTCTAAAAAACCATTAGGTATTGGTCCAATTATTGGTTATTTAAGTCAAAAAGAAAATGAAATTAAAAATTTAAAAATTATTGCAAGAGCAAAAAGAGAAGCAGACTTCCCTAATTCTAAAATCATGGAGATGTTAATATGAGTTCAGTCGCAATTATAGGAGATATTGACACTGTTTCAGGATTTAGATTAGGTGGTGTCAAACAGGCAGAAGTTGTCAACACTTCTGAAGAAGCTATCGCAGCTTTTGATAAATTTTTAGATGATGAAATTTCAATTATTATCATTACTCAATTAATGGCTAATGAAATAAGAGATCATATTAATAGAAAAATTGGTTCTAGTGTTTTACCAATGATAATTGAAATACCTGATAAAGATGGCTCCTCTGAAGGATCATCTGATCAAATAAATGACCTTATTAAAAGAGTTATCGGGGTAGAGATGGTTAAATGATTATTGAAGGAAATATTATTAAGATTGCTGGGCCTGTTATTATCGCAGATGGTATGAGAGGGGCTCAGATGCTTGAGATGGTTAGGGTAGGTGACGAAAAGCTTATCGGGGAAATCATCGAGCTTGAAGGTGACACCGCAACTATCCAAGTATACGAAGAAACAGCCGGTATCCAACCGGGTGAAGTAGTTGAATGTACTGGTGGTCCATTATCAGTAGAACTCGGTCCTGGTGTAATGAGTTCTATTTTCGATGGAATTCAAAGACCTTTAAGAATCATCAGAGAAGAATCTGGTGACTTCATTGCTAGAGGAATCGATGTAGATTCTGTAAACAAAGAGAAAAAATGGGCATTTAAACCAGTAGCAAAAGTTGGAGACAAAGTAAAAGGTGGAGACGTACTTGGTGAAGTTCAAGAAACTACTGCAGTTTTACACAAAATCATGGTTCCACCAACATTAGAAGGTGAAGTAACTGAAATCGCAGCTGAAGGTGAATACACTGTACTCGAAGACATCGCTGAAGTAGCTGGTGAAAAAGTTCAAATGCTCCAAAAATGGCCTGTAAAAAGAAGCCGTCCATATATTGAAAAATTAGATCCAGATATACCATTAGTAACTGGTCAAAGGGCACAAGATACTTTCTTCTCCGTAGCTAAAGGAGGAGCAGCAGCTATCCCAGGTCCTTTCGGATCAGGTAAAACTGTTACTCAACAACAATTAGCTAAATGGGCTGACGCAGATATTGTTGTATATATCGGATGTGGAGAACGTGGTAATGAAATGACTGAAGTACTTACTGAATTCCCATTCCTTGACGACCCAAAAACTGGTAACCCATTAATGGACAGAACTGTTCTTATTGCTAACACTTCAAACATGCCGGTAGCAGCTAGGGAAGCATGTGTATATACTGGTATTACTATTGCTGAATACTATCGTGACCAAGGTTACGATGTAGCACTTATGGCTGATTCAACCTCAAGATGGGCTGAAGCTATGAGGGAAATTTCTGGAAGATTAGAAGAAATGCCTGGGGAAGAAGGTTACCCTGCATACTTAGCATCCAGATTAGCTCAATTCTACGAAAGAGCTGGAAGAGTAAAAACTATTGGTAGCGAACCAAATGTAGCATCTATTTCTGTAGTTGGTGCTGTATCACCTCCTGGTGGGGACTTATCCGAACCTGTTACACAAAACACCTTACGTATTTGTAAAGTGTTCTGGGCGTTAGATGCATCTCTTGCAGATAAACGTCACTTCCCTTCAATTGACTGGTTACAAAGTTACTCATTATATGTAGACAGTATTGAAGGATGGTGGGCTGAAAACGTAGCTGCAGACTGGAGAGCAACTCGTGACCAAGCTATGGGATTATTACAAAAAGAATCCGAGTTACAAGAAATTGTACAATTAGTCGGTCCTGATGCATTACCAGAAACTGACCAAGCTACTTTAGAAACTACACGTATGTTAAGAGAAGATTTCTTACAACAAAATGCATTTGATGAAGTAGATACATACTGTGCACCTGACAAACAGTACAAAATGTTAAAAACCATTTTATTATTCTACAAAGAATCTCTTGCAGCAGTTAACAGAGGAGCTCCTATTGCAAATATTGTAGCTTTACCTGTTAAAGAAGAAATCGGTAAAATGAAATACATACCACAAGACGAATTTGATGCAAAAATTGCAGATATTCAAGCAGCAATTACTAAACAATGCAGTGAGGCTTAAAAATGAATACAAATATTAAAACTAGAGAATATACTACTGTATCTGAAGTCTCAGGTCCTTTAATGGTTGTTGAAGGAGTAGAAGGCGTTGGTTACAATGAAATTGTAGATATCGAAACACCTACCGGTGAAAAAAGAAGTGGTCAAGTTCTTGAAGTAACTAAAGATGTTGCTGTTATTCAAGTTTTCGAAGGAACTAATGATTTAAACACTAAAAACACTAAAACAAGATTCACTGGTCAAACCGCCAAAATCGGTGTGTCCAGAGACATGATGGGACGTATCTTCAACGGTATCGGTAAACCTATTGACGGCGGTCCAGAAATCATCCCTGATGAAGAATTAGATATTAACGGGTCTCCTATGAACCCTGCTTCTCGTGAATTCCCAGAAGAATTTATTCAAACAGGTATCTCTACCATAGACGGAATGAACACATTAGTAAGAGGACAAAAACTTCCTATCTTCTCAGGATCTGGTTTACCTCACAACGACTTAGCTGT
>NZ_JAFUHT010000001.1 GCF_017468685.1 Methanobrevibacter sp. | reverse complement strand
TAATCCTAATGAAGATACAGTTTCACCAAGAGCATATTTATTTACTTTTTTAAATTTTGAGATAGTATTATCCAATTCTCTGTTGAATACTTGCAATCCACTTGCACCGACTTTGGTATTGGCTTTTAATTGTTCTTCCATCTCATTTTTAGCAGTGAATGTTGTTTTTATTCCTTCTGCTATTTCCATACCAAAGCCCCATAAAGCCATTCCCCCCATAGCGGTGAATATCATTTTAAGGGAGAGTAATGCTCCTCTTATTTGGTATAGTGTGTTGGAGAGTATTCTGCCGGAGTGTGCTGTTTGTTGCATTGAGTTTCCAGCTTGTTTCATTCCAACGCTACTTTGTTTTGCTGCTTGTTCGTTTTGTTTGTATCCTTCGGCTAATCTTTTGATTTGTGCATTTGCTTTTGAGTATGATGTGTTACTGCTGTCTAATGTACTTTTAACAGAGTTTAAACTTGTTTTTAATTGTTTTAATTCATTTTCTAATTTATCTAATTCCGCTCTGTATTGTTCATTACTTACTTTTCCTTGACGGAGTTTATTGTTTAGGTTTGTGAGTCTTGTTCCTAAACTTTGAGCTTGTCTGCCTTGATTTGTAAGCATTATTGCGTTTTTACTACTTGCATTAGATAAACTTGTTATTTCTGCTTGTACTGTTCTTATACGGTTACCTAATGTTGTTTGTGTGCTACTATTTTGATTAATTAATGCGGTGTATCTTTCTAATTGGGTGTTTAGTAATGCTAATCCTTGACTTGCTTTACTAAATTCATTATAGGTTTGGCTAATATTAGTATTAACAGATTGTTGTTGTGCTTTGAACTCTGCTAATTTAGCATTAATCTTATCAATTTGTCCGTAATATTGGTTTATACCAACATCTAATGTGCCAAGATTATTATATCCTTTAACATCGGCTGTTCCACGAACTTGTTTCCAATATTTGTATGTAGCAGCACTTGCTTGGGCAAGTTCAACAGACATAGCGTGCCATTTAGCTTTTAACTCATCAGCAATAACGGATAATCTTTGTTTATATGCTTCGGCACTTTGTCTTGTTGATGCAAAGAAATCTTTAAACGCAGCTCCAACTGGACGAATAGCCCCTGCCATTCTATCCAAGTATCCAACAGGAGTTTCTAATCCCATAAATGCAGTACGCATTTGGTCGAGAGTTACATCAAATGGTTTAGCAGCAGAAGCCAATTTCCTATAATTAACAGCAGTAGTGTTTAATCCCCTATCAAATATTGATAATGCTTTTGAAGCATTAGTTAATTGTTTTGCTGTTAATTCCCAATTGTTAGAGTAATTTTTACCTATGTTAATTGAGTTGATTTTTTTACCTGCTGATGCAAATTGGTTAATCGCATTCGCTATTTCAGTTGCATCACGTTTAACTTCTATTTTTGCTTTATCCCATGCTTTCACAAATTTTTCTGTTTCATTAGTAGTTTCCGCAACTTTCTTACCTCGAGCTGCGAATTTATTGATAGCATTACTTATTTCAGTAGAGCTTCTATTAACTTGAATGTTTGATTTAGCCCATGTGTTTAAATATTCTTCTAATGCTCTTTTTACTTGGGATAGTTTTGTTCTTACAATATCCACTTTTTTATTATAGGAGTCCATTGATTTTGAGGACGCCCCTATATTATCAGACATTCCCGTATATTTTACTCTTTTTGCTTGAACTTGGGCAGATTTGCTTAATTCTGATTGTAATTTCTTTTCAGATGAAATTAACTTATCATTTTGTTTAACTGCTTCATTAGTTGCTTAATTTTCAGATTTAATTGCTTCGGTTTCTTTTTTAAGAGATGTTGCAGTTTGTTCTACTGATTTAGATGTGCCTTCCATTGAAGCTTTAATATTAGACTCAACTTGGGTTGCCTCTTGTCTAACTCCTTCTAATTCTGCTTTAATTTCGCGTAAACCTTTCAAATTATCAGTTTTAAGAATATCAAAGCCCCTATCAGTATGACCGAACCTAACAGTGCTATTTCCACCGAAACCAACTCTACCAAATTCCGCACCAATAACTTTCATGGACTTTAAGAATTTCTTCTCAAAATTTTCCCAAGAAGTAATTGTGGACATATATTCCATTTTTAATTTTTGCATTACGTCTGCTAATGGAACCTGCCCGTTACTTTCCATTTGTTTTACATTACGTAGTAATGATAATGTGAAATCTTTTTCTAATTGGTTGAAATTAGATGAAATTTGTTTACTGGTTTGTTTAGATGTTGATGCAGTTTTTTTAAGTTTTTCATCAAATACTGATAAAGCTTGACCTGCTTTTGATAATTGGGAATTTGTAGTTTCCCAATCTAAATTAGTAATTTCTTTTAATGAATGTTTTCTTCCTGTTGATGAGGATAATGATTTGAATTTTGAACTTAATTTTTCTACTTCATTCTCTAATTTTTTAGTGGAATTTGCAGAGTCGGACATTGTCTTTTTAACAACTTCCTCTGTTTTAGCAGCTTCCTTTTGAGCTTCTTGGAACGGTTTTTTCAATGAAGCAATATTAATATTTCCAAAGTTTCTGGCATTTACTCCCTTTCCAAATTTAACAAATTTTTCGGGGTCTCTTGTTGGATATAAACTTGTTTTAGTAGCCATTAACCCATGTGCAAATAATTTTTCAAACTCTTGTCTGTTTTTAACCAAAGATTTATATTTATTTTTTAATTCATCATAAACTGGGCGAAGAGGAACTTGATTTGTACTGCCTTTGTTTTTTAGTATACTATTATATAAATCATTTGTAAATGCTTGTTTTAAAGCAGCTCCTGTTTTTTTTGCTTGGAGTTCTGTTTTCTTTAAAACCTCAACTTCTTTGGTTTGAGCATCAGCTACTTTTTTAGTGTCTTTAGCAATAGTATTATTCTGGTTTGCTAATTCTGTTTTTAATTGTTTACTTTCGCCTTTTAATTTATTCATTGAGTCTGCTAATTTTTTATTTTCAGCAGCTGCTGTTTCATATTTACTTTCAGCTTTCGCTAATGACTCTGATGTTTTTGATAATTCTGAATTTAATTTAGTATTCTCATTTTTTAACTTTTCCATAGAGCTACTTAATTTATCATTTTCATTAGATAATTTTCTAACTTGGTGGTCTGCTTCTCTCCACAAATCAACAGCAGCATCTACTTTACGATTAAGTCTACCATTCTCTTTTTCTACCTTTGCTAAACTTTCACTTAATTTATTATTTTCAGAAACAAATTTATTTAATGCTTCTTTTGCCATTGAATAAGACTCGGATTGTTTCTTAAACTCATCACGAATACGTCTACTGTCGTCTTTAATGGATTTATTGGACTCGCTTAAAGTTTTATTAACTCTTTGAAGTTTCTCCATTTCAGTTCTTAACTTCCCAACTTCTTTCTCAATACCTGTTTGTTTAGTTCCGAAATTACTTAACCCTTTTTTCAAAATTTCAACATCTTTCTTCAATGTTTCAAGGGTTTTCCTAAATTCAGTAATATCCAACTCAACTTTAGCAGATACAGATCCACCAACATATTTAGACAATATTCTCTCTCCTTCACAAAACTTAATTTCAACAAAACATTAAACAAAAAAATATAATCATTATAAAAAAAATTAGGCACTACCTCCAAGAGATGGAGGAAGCCCTAAAAAATAAAATCGTATCTATTCTCTTAAAGGTAGATACCTAAAAAAGTTAAGAATGGGATTGCACCATTCAATCGTTGCTTAAAATACAAAAATATAACTTAATCTCTTTCAAGACCGAATTTATCTTCTAATTTAGATAAACTTTTAACCTTACTCCCTTTCCATCGTTGAAGGCGAAGCCAATTATACATTAATTCAGTAGCTCTCATATTATACATTGGATTATATGCAGCTGTACCGAAATGAACATAATATTTCCCCCCTCCTTCGGGGCTTGCTTCTGGGTCATTACCTGTTTCTTGGTAGTAAGCATAATCTTTTTCTAATTCCCGTTCATCTGGGGGTTTTAATCCTTCTGGGTCATCAGAAAATTCTTGCCAAACTCCTTTTGGGAAATAACTTCTACGGGTAAATCCGGAATATTCTAATTCTAAAAAAGAAATACCATTTGATAATTCAAAGAATTGGTGGCTCCGTTCCATTGGACTTAAAACTAAATTTGGGTTCCATTTAGGGATATATTGGGAGATGTAATCAAAATGTAATTCTTGACCTGTTGTTTCAAGGAATTTTTGAGTATTGGACTCATCATCAACTAATTTAATAACATCATCAATGTATTTAGTTAATGTGTCTTTAATACTCATTTTAGTCCCCATTTGGAAACATCTCCTCATACACTTCTTTAACCTCATCACTATTCTGCGACTCTGGTTTATCTTTATTCAACTCTTTTTCTTCCTTATCAATCAAATCTAATTCAAGACAATATAATCTACTTGTAGTCCAAGTATCCATCGCCCAAAAATCATTTAAAGATAATCCTAATCCCTCTATCCTGTGTACTAATAAAAAATAAATATCCAATAAACTACTTTCAATAGCCCAAGCCATTGATGTGTTCATTGGATTTGGGTTTATATCAGTATTAAAGTTGTTTTTGTCTTTCTCGAAAAGTAGAAATATCTTCTCTTATTTCGTTTTGGATTTTAGACTCTCTTTCCCCGACCATACACATCTCATAGTATTTTGAGATGTTTGCAGCTATACGATAGTCAATTGCATCAGCGTTTTCAAGGAACTCTTTTGCAGTTATTCCATCAACAATAGACTCTACTTTCCTTGCTAAAATATCATTCATATCTGACTCTAAATTATCAGATAAACCTTCATGTTCTTTATTGAATGTTTTAACTTCTTCTAAAAACTCATCTTGTTCATCGAGTAATTTATCAAGTTTATCTTGTAATTTTAAGATAGCTTTGTAATCATCATCATTATCTTCCATTAACCTAATTCTTCTTTCAGTGGACTCGATTTGTTTTTCAATCCTTTCACCTTTTTTATTAATTAATTCAGACTCTTCGGTCAATGGTTGGATTTCTTTTACTTTTGCTTCCATTTCTTCGTCAAATGCTTTTAAAGTTTCATTTGAACATCTTTTGAAAAAACATTCTTTTCCACAGAAATTAATTGTTGTTTGTGTAAATTCTCTTGCCATAACTAACTTCCTCCTATTTTTATATTTGGCTAATTAAACAGAACTGATGGGTTTAAACCATCAAGCCCTCATATGATTAAATAAAAAAAATAATAATTGCAGAAAATGTTTAGTTTTCTGCAAAGTCTGTGTATTTTGATGGGTCTGGATAGAAAGTATTGAGTGCTGCTCCTGTAGTGTCGATATGTAAGTCTGCTAAATCAGTTACCATATCAACAGTAATGTAGGATTGTGTTGGTTTTTCTAATACTTTAAATTCCATTGTTAAATCTTTTGCTTCATCACCTGATTTTGGTGATGTAACACTGGTTAATTCACAATCTGGGCATTTGATAATAGTTTCGTATGGAACGCCAGTTGAGATGTAGTAGTAAGTTACTTCTTGTCCCTCTTCTTCTATTACTTTGGTGGAAACTATTTTCTCACCAGTTCCAACAGTATCGGATTTAGAAACTCTTATGATGTCGCCACCATAACATCTAAACCATACTTGTTTGTGGGTGATTTCTTCTGAAACAGAATGTCCGTATTTGTTAAATGCTTCGTATTCTGTTTCAAAGAGTTTAGTTCCATCAACCCAAGGCATGGTGATTGAACCTTCGGTTTCCCTTGCACCCATGATTTTAGTGTTTTTACCGAAAGCATCGTCATGACAAGATTGACTTTCTGCATTGTGATTGATGGTTAAGCTTGCTTCGCTGAAACAGTCAATTGGGACTCGCATCATTTCTTTAGCGGTTGCTCCAACATGTCCTACATACACTTGAGTGTGTGCTGCTTTTGCGAAGTGTGATTCTTCCAAGAACCCTCTGGTTGGGTTCATTAAGTTAAAGTTGTTATAATCACTTACAAAGGTTGGTGCGATGGTTGGTGCATCATCAGCACTGAATGTGATTTCTAATTCGTTTAAGAGTGCATTGTTGAATGCTCTTGCATCGGTTTCGGTTTTTTGGAAACCATTGTAGATAGTTGCTACTGGTAATTCAGTAGTATTATCTGCTGGCAATTCAAAGTGATAATCATATACTCCATCAGTAGAACCATGAGCTAATTTGGTATAATTACCTAAAAGCAAATAGAATATATCTTCTAATCCTTCGGAGTATCTGAATTTATCTTCCCATGTTGGTGCAGACTCTGCGGTGGTTCTGTAAGAACCCATATCCAAGTTAGATACACCAGTGTGTCCTTCGTCGGTTTCGGTTTCGATTTCGTTACCGTCCTCAAAACCGGTTTGTCTAATACTGACTAATGGGCGAGCGTATAAATCTTCATTAAGATCCCTGTCTTTAACGCCCATCATAACATAATGCCATGAGGCATTTAGTGCTATAGCTGCCATATTTATTTATCCTCCTTTTCTGTTTCTTTATCCTTTTTAAAAGGTTTTTTGAACTTTTTAGGTTCATTATAAACCTCAAAATTACCGTTAATTTCTAATCTTTTGATTAATTGGGTTTCAGAGTCAGGTACAGTAATAATCATTCCGTTGATTAATACATCAGTTGGTTTCATGATTTTTGCTAAAACCAAATCTAAATCTTTTACTCTGCTTTGCCCAATGTATTTGAACTTCATATTAATACCTCAATAAATAACGTAAAACGACCATTGAAGTGAATAATTGAGCGGTTTCTTTGTAACTGTCTTGTCCTTTACGATTGTATTGGAAACCTTGAATTGGGCTTCCTTGTACGAAGGATAAGTCATGATTTGTTCTCATAATCACTTCATCAATGATTTCTTTTAATTGTTCACTGAACATGAATAATTGTCCGATAATTCCATCTCTCCTCTCTTCTGTAGTTATTAATAGTACAATGTCTAATTCTCTTTCATAACTACAACCATCTCTTCCAGTTTCCCATTCTAATGGTTTGTATACTATACATGATGGTGGGAGGTTGTTTGCGTCCACTTCTATGAAATCATAAAAGATTGGTGTGTCTGCAAAGGTTTCGCTCTCTACTATTGCTGTACTGATTTCTTCAAGAACTTCACCGATTTTGCTTTCATATTTCATCTTAAATTCCCCAATCAATTCCAGTAGCGGTTGCATGGAATAAATCCACGTGGTCTTTTTTATTCTCAATATCTGCCAAGTATTCACTTATTGCTATGTTTACTTGTCCTAATAATCTGTCTGCATAGTTGTTGGACTCTGATTTTGGTTCTTTCATTGGTTTGGTTTCGTATTCCCATCTTGTTAGCCAAGCATAAGCTCCTGCTGCCATGTATACGTAATCTTGTAATTTTTTAGGAACTTCACGTTTTTTAGCGAAATGTCCTAATCTATTCAATACATGGTTTTCACCAGTAATCAAAGACTGTTCTATGTCAGTTAAAGTGTAAGTGTAATTTTGACATCTCATTAGTACGTTAGTGATTTCTATTCCACTAACTTCACTTCCAAAGCTTAATTTTAATGATTTAACTCCAGTTATCTCTCTTGTTTTATCAGTGAAACGGACATTATCATCTAATTTAAATGTGATAATGGTGTCATCATCATAATCGATTTCAGTATCACTACAATTTGCTTGAAGCAAACTTATATTTCCATTAAGCAATGGTGAAAAATCAAGTAAAAGTGCAGGTACATCTACATTAACTCCATGAAAATTAATGAAAAATTGCACTTCATCAATACCATTAAACTCCTCATAAATAGTAGGCATAACAACACAATCACCATCAACAACAATATTATCAACAGCAACAGGAAATTGTCTATCAACCTTACTTCGAGGTATCCACTTTAAAACTTTATAAAAATCAGACATCGAGTAATTGGAGGTTTTTTCAACTACATTCATGATAAGAACCTCCTTAAAATAAAATTTTAACCTTGTATTACAGCAGTCATAGTAACAGTGAAACTTGTATTATCTGCACTTACTGTAATAGTATCTTCATAATCGCCATACCCTTCAGCTATAACTTCGATGGTTTGTTCACCATCAGCAACACCTTTCAAAGTACAACCTCCAGCACTACCAGTAGTACCATATATATTACCTATATTAACAGTTGCACCTTCAATAGCTTTAGTACCATTATCAACAGTAATGCTAATATCTCTTGTAGTAGGGGTTGCAGTATTAGTAGAACCAGGACTATTAGAAGAATTAGAGTCAGAGCCAGTAGACTCTGAACTGTTACTTTCCAAAGCATTTAATCTATCCTCATGCTCTTGCAATACTTTTGCAGTTGCAAAAGGATTTAACTGCCTTCCTTTAATTATGCGAAGTTTAATACTTTCAAACATACATAAC